>JAZLCU010000070.1:0-53207 GCA_045614325.1 Faecousia sp.
AAAAACCGCCCGCAGGCGAAAAAGAAAAAAAGCGCGGAGGCTTGATTAGATACAAAGTATCGTTTGCCATTCACGAAGTGTGGCAAAATCAAGCCTACGGCGCATATAAGATCGCCTTCTGGCGATCAGGATACCCCCTCACCGGAGCTCCGGCGAGGGGTTTTATTTTATAATTCAGCTTCAATCATTTTTTGTATTCTTGTTATATTCCATTGCAATATGTTTCGTGCTTCTTCTTTAATGTGTCCTTGATCTTCTGCCCAATCGATCATTTCCCTAATCGATTCTATTGCTTTTTCGTATGCAGAATTTTTGTCTTCTTCTGTCATATAAACATTTATCCCTAGTAGTTTGTTAGCCTGTATATCATAGAGCTCACTTAATTTTTTTATTACTCTTGCTGGTATCTCTTGTTTGCCTGTTTCGTATTTGCTGTATTGTTGCTGCGTTGTTTGTAATACGTCTGCAATTTCTTTTTGCGAGTATCCCTTTGCTTTTCTTATTTTAGCGATACATTTTGAGATTTCCATAAAATTACCTCCTATTGGATTTGGTAATTTCACTTTATCTCCTATTTAAACGCTTGACAAACATCTTATCGGGTGTATATAATAAATACATCTTATGAGGTGTACTCTTGTAAGTGTATTATTCTTCATTGGCGACGCCTGCTCCGGTGAGCCCCGGAGCCCAATGACCTTTGGAGGTAAATATGGAAGAAAAAAGTAAATATGTTAGGTTCTTGGCTGCAGTAAATGATGACCTTGCGATACATGAAGCGCGTTATCGTGTAGCCGATGTAAACGAAGAATCTCATTCTGCTGCGCTTGAAGCAGGGTATTGTGCTGGTTTGGAAGAAGCATTGGATTTTTTCCGTAGAATTGTTTTGGAGGTGTCCGAATGAAAATCTTAAAGCGTTTCAGCGCCTGGCTTTATCGTGTGGACGATTTGGTTAAGCATTCTTCTTTGCTATCTCTGCTGATCAGCCTCTTGGCTTCTGTTTTTTTCTTTGGTATCGTCGTTCTTCTTGCTTTTGGCTTTCCGGATTATCTATTAAATTTACGTTCTTCGTTTTTTGCTGAAGGCTTTACATATGAGCTTTGGCTAATGTGTATTAGTGTTTACTGTTGTTTTTTTTGGTTGTTTTTTGTGAGCTGGTTTTTTGACCTGGTCAAATACATTGTTTCTTTATTCCGTAAATCCTCTGCTCCGGCAGATGATAAATAAATAACTTTTGGAGGTAATAGTAAAATGGTTCAATTTAAAGTCCTCGCAGTGCGTGATGTCTCCTTTAAGGATGACAAAGGTAAACAAGTGGAAGGTATGCAGCTCTGGCTCTCCACCCCTTCCGATAGTGCCGGCTGGCGTGGCCTTGAGATCCTGAAGCTCTGGATCTCTTCGGATAGTCCCTTCGTTGATACCGTCGATGCACTTCAGGTCGATCAGATCTTGAGCATCTCCTTTAACCGGTACGGCAAACCCAATGCTATGGAGGTGTTGCAGTAATGGATTTCCTTCTGATCCTGTTTGTGTTCATCCTTCCTCTGGCTTCGATCATCCTCAGCTGTTATTGCTTCTTCCAGTTGATCCCTCTGAAGCGGATCGGATCTAAGCTTGCAGCATTGTCCCGGATCACCGGTAAGGATGATCTGTATGAGTGATAAACCTGAGCGGAGGATCATACTGGAAGTTTTGACTCCTGAGTCTGTGAAGCGTCTGGAAGCCCGTGACGACGAGTTGCGAGAAGAGATAAATAATCTCAATAATAGAATTGCCGGCCTTCACAGGACAATCTATGAGCTGATCGACACGATCGCTCAGCTTCGTAAGAAGTAATATGGGAATGTCGTGAGATATGCCCCTTCCTGTAATAGTCAAAAATAGCGGAAAAGTTCGCTTTTCCGCTAGCCCCCCGGTACTAACAGGGGGGTAGTAAATACATTTAGGGGTGAAAAAGTTGGAAAATCACAACCTTCCCATTGTCCGAAATTTGGATAATGTTTTTCTGATCGACTGGCTCACCGTCGTCTTTCACGGTGTTTATGTCGATGAAATACAAGCCATCCTCGGTCTTACCGGTGTAGATTGGCAAACTACAAGCTCCTTCATCAATGGCTATCCTATGGATACCTCATTCAGCAATATACATATCCGATGGGGATCTGATGACGCTCGATTCTATAAAGATACGATCGACAAAAACGGCGTCTTTCATTCTGCTGCAAGTAAAGTGCGCTCTGATATGGGTATCTGCTTGGATCTTTCCGGTAAAGGTTGCCGTTCCTTTGAAGAGTTTTCAGATCTATCCTGGATAGATCTGATCGATAAAATTTTTAAGTTCGGTGGTCGTGTAAATGTCACACGACTTGACCTTGCATATGATGATCACTCCGGCCTTCTCAATATTTGGAAGATGCGCTGTGATGTAGAAGATCGTCACTACATTTCAAAAGCAAAAAAAGCCCTGATCATCTGGTCAGATGATCAGGAAAAAGATATCGTTGGTCTCACGCTGCAGATCGGATCTAAATCCTCACCGGTTCTGATCCGTATATATGACAAGGCTGCAGAGCGTGGATATGGTAATGAACGCCATTGGATCCGTGTTGAGTTGCAGCTGCGTGATGATCGATCTATGGAAGCATTGAAGCTTCTTTGGCAACAAGAGTCGATTGGTATGGTTGCCTCCGGCATAATCCGCAACTATTGTACTTTTGTTACTCCTACCTCTGATACCAATAAATCGCGCTGGCCGATCGCTGAATATTGGCAGCGTGTCCTTGAAGGTATGGAGAAGATCCGTGTCTGGGTTGCTCCTGGTGAGCCGTACAATTTCTCTAAGTCCGAAAATCATCTGGTTCACCAATATGGTCAAGCCATTCAGGTGATCAAGCGGATCTACGGCAATTTGGATGATTTTTATCATCATTGCTGTCAGGCACATCCGGTATTGAAACCTAAATATCAAATTGCGATCACGGAGCAGCTGCTGATCCAGGAAAAGCGTCGAGCTGAAAATGACGCATTTATGCTTGCAGAATTCGGTGTCAAATCTCCTCGTGATCTGTGGCAGCATATGCAGGTGAATTTTGCAGAGTTGCTGGAAGATGATCCGAACCTTCCTTTTGAAAGTTGAGGTATATATGAATTATCCTGTTTATTTAACACATTGGTCTTGTATTGACCAGTTTTTTTTTTGGTTTACTCCGACAATACTGTCTTTAGCATTTTGAAGTCTGACTTCGATCGTGCGTTTGGTGCGATCGTTTCTGGATCCAAAGACGATATCTATCGTGATTTTGGTTTGAAGAATTAAGCATACCTTTCCCCGACCGCCATTAAAATGGGCGGGGTAAAGCGGGTCATTTTCGAAGAAAACAGCCGTAGGCTGCCCGAAGGGTGATGGGCTTTTGGTTCTGCAAAGAACCACATCTTCTCGCCCGCAGGCGATATGCGCGCGCTGAGGGTAGGTCAGGTATGGCCAGCGCGCGCATAAAAACCGCCCGCAGGCGAAAAAGAAAAAAAGCGCGGAGGCTTGATTAGATACAAAGTATCGTTTGCCATTCACGAAGTGTGGCAAAATCAAGCCTACGGCGCATATAAGATCGCCTTCCGGCGATCAACGCAACCAAAAAATCCTATTTTGTTGCGTTCGTTCAGTATTAGTGTGTAAATGGCAACCAAGACACAGTTACTCTGCCCTGTCGTGTCTATTCGCATTTAAAGTAGAATTCCTATGCTGTGCATATCGTTTCTATCATCAAATTATAGTCGCATGCACTCTGCGCACCCAATCTCAAACAATGTGCTACAGAAATTAAAGGCTAATCCTTCATTAAAGAAACGCATATATTCATTATCTGAGTATAGACCATTAACTTTTATCTTTACATCTCCCCTTTTGGGTGTTAAAATTATAACTGAATATACGCTTCTTAACAGGAGGTCTTTTTATGGAAATTAAGCGAATCGGTGTTCTTACCAGCGGCGGCGACGCTCCGGGTATGAACGCAGCTGTCCGTGCGGTCGTTCGTACGGCTATGTTCCACGGAATCGAGTGCTATGGTATCCGTCGTGGCTATAACGGTCTAATTAACGGAGACTTGATTCGCTTGGACGAAAAGAGCATTTCCCACACTATTGATCGGGGTGGCACGATTTTATATACTGCTCGCAGCAAAGAATTTATGACCGAGGAAGGTCAGATGAAAGCTGTTTCTACCTGTAAGTTCCTCGGATTGGACGGCATTGTTGCAATCGGCGGCGACGGTACATTCCGCGGCGCTAATGCCCTCTCTCAAAAAGGTATAAATGTAATTTGCATACCGGCAACGATCGATAACGATATTAATTGCACCAACTACTCCATCGGCTTTGACACCGCTGCAAACACAGCTATCGACTGTATTGACCGCCTTCGTGATACGATGCAATCCCACGAGCGTTGCTCTGTTGTTGAAGTTATGGGTCGTAATGCCGGCTTCCTTGCTATGTATGTAGGCTTGGCCGTTGGTGCGACAGCGGTCCTTGTGCCCGAAGAACCCGTTGATTTTGAACGGGATGTGATCGAAAAGATTCGTAGAGCCCGCCTTAACGGCTTCACTCACTATATGATCGTTGTTGCTGAAGGTTCCGGCTCTGCCAGCGAGATTGCCGCGAAAATCAAGGAGTCAATTGATCTGGATCCTCGCGTTACAGTCCTGGGACATATTCAACGCGGCGGTGTCCCCACCGGTCGCGACCGTGTTAACGCAACAAAAATGGGTTATTTAGCAGTAGAATTGCTTCTCGAAGGTAAAACAAATCGCATTGTTTGCACCAAAAACGGCACCTTTATGGACGTTTCTTTTGAAGAAGGCCTTGCAATGGAACGCCGTATCCAAAAGTTGGAAGTTGAAGTACTGGCTGCAATGACCGGCTTATAAACCACTCCCCTCTTCGTGTTCACCGAAGAGGGGATTTTATATACAAAAAAGGTCTATCGATCACAAGAAAGATAGACCTTTTAAGCCTTAGGATGGCACTTTTCGTAAACGGATTTTAATTTTTGGTTGATTAAATGGGTGTACATCTGCGTAGAGGAAATATCACAATGTCCCATCAGTTCCTGAAGAGACCCCAAATCAGCGCCATTCTCCAACAGATGCACTGCAAAGCTGTGGCGCAATGTATGCGGTGTGATTTCCTTGTCGATATGGGCAGATGCCTGATAATGCTTTAGAATCTTCCAGAAGCCCTGACGGCTCATTCTGGAACCGTTAATATTAACGAACAGAGCTGTTTCATCAGAGGCTGCCAGCATCGATTCACGGACATCCCGAATGTAGATCGTCAACGCGCGCAGCGCAGCAGGATACAGCGGAATCACCCTAGTCTTCTTAGCAGTGTTGCATTTAATGATTCCAAGATCCAGATTGACATCACCAACATCCAGCTCGATCAATTCACTGACTCGAACGCCGGTGGCATACATTACCTCTAGCATAGCCTTGTCTCGGTAACCCTTAGCATCAACTGCAACAGGTTGCGCAAGCAACAGCTCAATTTCTCTGCCGGTAAGGATCTGAGGCAGCTTCTTCTCTCCCCTGTTGACTTTAATATCTACAACAGGCGTCTTTTCACAGAAGCCGGAAGATACCAAATAAACATAGAAGTTCTTCAAGCTTGCCAGCATTCTGGAGACGGTCGCAGCAGAGCGTCCATCTTCCTCCAGATAGTGCAGGTAATCGGTAATATTCAGTTGGGAGGCATCCAAGATATCTACTTCCAACCAATCCGCAAACTGACGGATATCGCGTATGTAGGAGCAGATCGTGTTGGTAGATGCCTGTTTTACCTTGGTAAGGTAATTTTCATAGGCCTTGATTAGATCCAACATGAATAAGCAAACCCTTCTCTAAATGTACATAGCTAACTCACTCAAAAACGGTGAGATACCCAAAATATCAACGGCAGAAATTAAGATCGCCGATAATATACAAATAACCATGTCTTTTTTGAAGCGACGAGGATCAGTACCCCCTCTTCGCAACAATAACCACCACATCAAAACAGATGTGCAAGCACCGGAAAACAGAACCAACCCACGGACTAGCCATGCTGCGCTGCCAAATGACAAAAAGGTCATAAAGCTGCAGTAACCACGACACACCGCATCAATAGCAATTGTCGCAAAGCATACAATTGAGCTAGCCTTCCACAATGACACTCCGATCATCAAAACAGGAAGCATTGTGATCAGCAGCGTGGCAATCGGTGATGGGCGTACGGCAATCAATGCAGAAGCTACAGCCCCAGCACTGAAAGCATATGCATCAGCCAAACATATTCCTATTACAATTCCGAATATCCAAACTGAAGAAAATAGAAAAAAATCTGACCTTAACAATCTACGAAAACGGCACATCACAACCCGAAAAAACATCTATGTATTCCCTCCACTAACTAACCGCATATTTGGCAGAATAGGTGTAAATACAACGATTTTGGGCATAAATATACCATTTAAATGTACGCTAAGATACTATACACCAAATCACGGATAAATTCAAGTAAAAATGTATATTTTTTCTTTTTTTTGTGAATTATGTATATTTTTATGTTAACATCGTTATGTAAACCATTTTTGCATAAAGCGTATAAATATTCATTATGGCGAATTTCAACAACATATAGTCCCCTGCATTACATTTTCAACACAAGATATTGTTGATTAATATTTTGTTTAATTTTACTTGCTGCTGTAGAAATATGTCCCAATTGTAACAAGTGTACAATCCTACCGCGTCAACCGCGCAACCCGATTTTTGTTTTTATTCGGCATAAGTCTGAAAACAGCTGCAACGGCACCTCCAAGGACAACAGAGATCAGCCCCATTCCAAATCGATTGAATGACCCATCAAGAAAAGCAATGCCAATCGCTATCAGCACTACCATATACGCAGCTGTAATTGTGCCAACAACAGCCAGCAGTTTTTCTTTAAAGATGCCTGTCCCAATCAGACCTCCGACGGCAACAGATAATAGTCTTATTGCGAATACAGCATACCCAATACCAGAATCACCTATTTTTCCTTTTAGAGTTAGACTGCTAAGAAATCCGGTAAGCACAGCACTAATAACTATCGCGCACACCGCCCCGATTGTCGCTGCTTTAATCCAGTTGCCACTTATTGCACTTTTTGTTTTCATTGTTAAATCCCCCTCCCCTTTCTGTTTTATGGTATTCATCGAGGGAATAAAAAAGAACAGGGACAAATCATTGTCCCTGTTCTTTAATAATTTATTTACTTCGCCATTTGCGCAACCATTGCATCCAGCAAAACCTTTGCGGTATCCTTGTTGTCGGCAACTACAGTGTAATAGAATTTCACCTTCGGCTCTGTCCCGGACGGACGCGCGATTACGCTGCCCTTCCCGCCCAAAATGAATTCCAAAACATTGGAGGAAGGCAAATCAATTTTAGATTCAGTATTGCTGACCAGATTCTTGGAGATACCGGTGCGATAGTCATTGACCGCGGTGATCGCAACGCCACCAATATTATCCGGAATGGACTGACGCAGGTCAATCATAATTTTTGCCGCTTTTTCCATGGCGTCAGCACCTGTCAATTCAATGCTTTGTACATAGGCAAGGTAGTAGCCATAGGCAGCATAGAGTTCCTGAAGTGCATCCAATATCGTTTTTCCCTGAAGCTTAAGGCTTGCAGCAAGCTCGCAGACAAGCATAGAGGCAGCGACAGCATCCTTATCTCTTGCATATGTGCCCTTCAGATAACCGCAGCTCTCCTCAAAACCGAAGATGAAACGATGCTCTTGATTAATTTCCTCAAGCTTTAAGATCTCGCCGCCGATATACTTAAAGCCGGTAAGAACTGCGCGCATTTCAACACCATATGTTTCTGCAATACGGTCAACAAGCGGTGAAGAAACAATGCTGCGAACAGCAATTGCGTCTTTGGGAATATCGTTCTTTGCGGTGCGCGCTTTCAGAATGTAATCCAACAGCAAGCAGCCCAATTCATTGCCGGACAGCTTCTGATAACCACCACAGCCGTTTGGTACGGCAATAGCAACACGGTCAGCATCAGGGTCTGTGCCCAGAATCAAATCGCAAGGAACGGCATCAGCGACCTTATAGCTCTCGTTAAGTGCTGCGTCGGTCTCAGGATTGGGGTACTCACAGGTCTTAAAGTCGCCGTCAGGCTTTTCCTGGCAAGCAACAACTGTTACATTTGCTCCCAGTCGACCAAGAACCTCACGAACAGGCTCATTACCTGTGCCGCACAAGGGCGTATAAACGACATTAAGGCCTGCCTCAGCGATTGCTTCCGGCATCACTGCCTCAGCAAGCACAATATTATAATATTTCTCCCAAATTTCCTGACCGATATAAGAAATAATACCATCAGACATATATCCCTCAAAGGTCTTTGCGGCAGGCACAAAGTACGGAATCTTGCCGATCATTTCTGTTACGATCGCAGCCGGCTCATCTGTCATCTGGCAGCCGTCGGGACCATAGCATTTTACGCCGTTGTATTCGCCGGAATTATGGCTGGCAGAGATAACAATACCACAGCCGCAGCCTAATTCACGAACCGCAAAGGAAAGCATCGGCGTGGGAGCAAGTCGGTCATACAGATATGTATGGATACCGACTTCTGCAAACGCAACCGCACAAACCTGTGCAAAAGCCTCAGAGTTATGCCGCGAATCGTAGCCAATCGCAGCTTTCTTCGGAAGCTCAGTACAAGCAAGCCAAGCAGCCATACCCTGCGCCGCTCTACGAACAGTATAGACATTAAGACGATTGCTGCCAATACCCATAATGCCGCGCATACCTGCTGTACCAAACTGCAAATCAGAGCCAAAGCGACCCTTCAACTCCTCCTCATTATGTTCTAGCGCAAGAAGCTCATCCTTTGCTTCTTGGGGCAGCTGCGCTTCGCACCAAAACTTATAATTATCCAAATAATTCATAAAAACCTCCGGGAATTTATAAAAAAACAGCCCAAAAATCTCTTTTTGGGCTGTTTATAATTACACTTAAGCCTCGTCTTCAGCCGGATCGAAGCGCTTTTCCTGTGCATCGATCAGAGCCTTGAACTTTGCGCGAGTGTCACGCACATCTTCCAAAGACAGAGCAACTGCTTCTTCGGTACGACGCAGTGCATCGTCCATGTAGTCGTTGCTGGCCTTGCGCAAATCAGCCATACGGGTCTTGGTCTGCAGAACCATTTCCTGACACTGACGCTTAGCTTCCTGATAAATTGCTTCCTCAGCGACCATTCTGGTAACCTGATCCTGAGCCTGACGGATCATATTTTCAGCCTCGCGGCGAGCCTGACCGATCAGTTCGTTGCGAGATTCAACGATAGTACGGGCCTGCTTCAGCTCGGTGGGCAGCTGGGCAATGATTTCGTCCAGCATATCCAGAACCTTGTCGCGCTCCAAAATGCACTTGTCAGCGCCCAAAGGCAGTGCGCGTGCATCCTGCACCATATCGTATAACGCAGAGATGATATCTTCAATGTGTTGCTCGTTCATTTTCTGTTTCCTCCTTGACGTACATCAGCGATTCGCTGTTTAAAGACTGGCATGATTTTATCCGGTAAAAACTCAGACAGGTCAACATCGTAACCGGCCAGTTCCTTTACCGTGCTGGAACTAAGATACATATATTGGTGTTCCGCTGTCAGGAACATTGTATCCAGATTTGGGTTGATCTTATGGTTTATGATGGCCATACTGAATTCATTCTCAAAATCAGAGCCGGCTCGCAAACCTTTTACGATCACGCAACTTCCCTTCTGCTTTGCGTATTCAGCGAGCAGATCTTTAGAGAAGTCAACCTCAACATTAGGAATGTCATCTACAACATCACGAATCATTTGCACACGTTCTTCCAAAGAGAACAACGGCTGCTTGGATCCGTTCACCATAACGCATACGATCAGTCTGTCAAAAATGCTCGCTGCGCGGCGAATGATGTTTAGATGTCCACTTGTGATCGGATCAAAACTTCCGGGATAAATGGCAATTTTCATTTTGACCTCTATCTCAATCTTTGCGAAAAATCGTTAGGATCGTACTGGAATATTTATAATCCTTCGACCTGCTCAGACCCGGAAAGTCGCATAGCAACTCCTTCCCTGCAGGGCGTTCCGTAACTATTATACCACCAGATTGCAAAATGTCAATTTCTGATATTAATTTTAGTGAATTTTCCAAAAAAGATTCAGAATATGGCGGATCCAAGAAGATAATATCATACATTTCGTTGCATGAACGAAGGTATGAAGCATAATCTGAGCACACAACACGAGCCTCAGACTCCAGTTTCGTACGCTTCAAATTCTCACGGATCAGTGCACAGGCATCGCGATTTGCATCCACAAACATGGCAGACTTTGCATCGCGGCTGAGGGCCTCAATGCCCAACTGGCCGGTGCCGCCAAACAGGTCGAGTACTTTTGCTGCCGGAATATCAAATTGGATTATGCTGAAAAGCGCTTCTTTTACACGATCCGTCGTAGGTCTAGTTGTTGTTCCGTTCGGTGTTTTTAAAACGACCCCTCTGGCCTTTCCTGTGATTACACGCATATAGCTACCCTACTCCTCATTCGTGTTGTGGAAATGTTCATATACGCTGTTTGCCGCATCGCTGGGCAAAACACGCAGCAGCTCCTCCATAGACGCATTTCTCATAGAAGAAAGCGATTTAAAGGTTTTAAGCAGTGCTGCCTTTCTTTTCGGGCCTATACCCGGTATCCTGTCAAGCTCCGAATACTGCAAACGCTTGCTCCGCAGCTGTCTGTGATAAGTGATTGCAAAACGATGGGTCTCTTCCTGAATTGTTCCGATAAAAGAGAAGACCGATTGCTGCGTATCGATCGAGATCTCCCTTCCGTCCGGAGTGACAAGGCTTCGTGTGCGGTGTCTGTCATCCTTGACCATACCAAAAACCGGCACCTGAGTAAAGGCTTCCTTCAGAACATCCAGCGCGATTTGTGCGTGAGCAACGCCACCGTCAACCAACAGCAAATCCGGCTTATCGCCAAATTCCAAATCGCCATTTAAAAGGTGTGAAAAACGCCTGGTGATGATCTGCCGCATCGATGCATAGTCATCCTGATCTTCAATTTCTCGAAGAGAAAAGCGTTTATATGCACTTTTTTTCGGTTTTCCATCCACAAAAACAACCATACTCGCGACGATGTCTGTGCCGGAAATGTTGGAGATATCAAAGGATTCAATTCGCTTTGGTGCTTCAATATTCAGCATCTTGCCAAGCAAGGACAATACATTTCCTGCTCGCTCTTCCTTGGTCGTAATGCGCTCAATCTCTTGCTCTGCATTGATCCGGGCCATTTCAACAAGACGAACATTATCGCCCCTGATGGGCATCTTAAGCTTTGTTTTGACCCCATAACGCTCCTGAAACAGATTTTCGATCAGTTCTGCATCTGCCAGGGCAAAAGGCAACAATATAAATTTCGGAGCATAACCCCGATTCATATAGAATTGAGTCAAAAGACTTGACACAGCTGCCTCCGGCTCATCTACAGGCGCGAGAATTTCGTATTCCTTATCCAACAAGTTGCCACTTGAGAAATGCAGCACCGTAAAGCAGGCCTTCGACTCGGACTGATAGAACCCAATAACATCCGTGTCAGCACCGGTCACCGCGGTGACCAATTGCTTTTGACCCAATGTCTCGATTGCCTTCAGCCTGTCTCGCAGGCTGGCTGCCAATTCAAAATTCAGCTCGTCGGATGCATCCAGCATCTGCTTTTTGATCTCCGAGAGAACCTGCTTATAATCGCCCTGCAGCAATTTTATCGCTTGATCGATTCTCTGGCGGTACATAGCATTGCTTTTTTCCTCACGGCACCAGCCTTCGCATTGATTCATATGATAATGCAGGCAAGGACGACCCTTACCAATATCCCTCGGAAACCGCCTGCTGCAGTTGGGAAGCCTTAAGGTGGAATTGATTGCCTCCACCAGTGTTTGTGTAACACCACGGCTGCCAAACGGGCCAAAATAGGATGCACCGTCATCCACAATTTTTCCCGCAAGTGCAACCATCGGGTAAGTGTCCTTAGATTGAATTCTGACAAACGGGTATCCCTTATCATCCTTCAGCAGTATATTGTATTTCGGCATATGCTGCTTTATGAGCGAGCATTCCAAGACCAATGCCTCAAATTCCGATGGTGAAATAATAACATCAAAGTCATTGATCCTGCTGACCATCAGACGCGTCTTAGGTGAATGGGAGATTGTGTCAACAAAATACTGACTTACACGGTTTTTCAGTTTTTTAGCCTTACCTACATAGATGACTTGATTGGACTTATCGCGCATAATGTAGACACCGGGAGCCTGTGGGAGCGCAGCGGCCTTTTCCTTCAATCTGTCAATATCCATACACAACTCCGAAAAGACCGCCTCAACGCATAAACAGCATTGAGGCGGCACAACTTTATACAATCAATAAATGTCTTTTTGCAGAAGTTCCACCAGAGAATTAACCGCAGCCTCTTCGTCGGGGCCGGTAGCGCTAAGCGTAACAACCGTACCGGTGATGATGCCGAGGGACATAATTCCAAGCAAACTCTTCGCATTCATCTTACGCTCACCGGAGATCATATGAATGCTGGATTCAAACTCGTTTGCCTTCTGCACAAAAAAAGTAGCCTGTTTATTGTGCAAACCGGACTCACAGCGGACAACAACTTCTTTACTGTACATAGAAAACACTCCTTATTGTTGTATCTATAAATACAACCTACTTATATGATAACAAACAAGAATAGAAAGTCAACAGTTTTGCTTAGAAAATACAAAATTTGTACAGTTTTCCAAAATTAAGCAAACTCCGCAATTGTTACGCCGTCTTCACCCTCACCGTAGACACCAAGCCGAAAATTCTTGACAAAACGATTCTTTCGCAAGGATTGCTGAACAGCTGCACGCAGTGTGCCGGTACCCTTACCGTGAATGATGCGAACGGATTGCAGATTGGAGCGCATCGCTTCATCCAGATAACGCTCAAGCACACAGACAGCCTCAACCGAATCCATACCGCGCAGATCGACCTCAGGCGCAAAAGCCGCCATCTTCATCTCACGGCCAGAGTGTGCAGGACGCGCGGCCTTCTGCTTATAGGCATTAGCCTGTTCCAAGAGATAAATCTCTTCGGCCTTGGCCGTCAGCTTCATAATGCCGGCTTGCAGCTCAAATGTACCATCTTTGTTGATTGCAATTACGCTCGCCTTTGTACCAAGTTTCAGCAATTCCACCGTATCACCAACTAGAATGGCTCTGGTGGGCGCAGGACGGTCCTTTTGTACCTGTCCCACACGCAGATTCGCCTCTGCCTCATTCAGGCTTCTGCGAAGCTCTGCCTGCCGCTGATTGATGCCCTGTGCGTCCGCGCTGTCAGCAAGCTGCTTCTTGATGGCCTTAATTTCCTCGGTAGCAGCATTTGCCGTGCGGCGAGCTTCCTCAATAATGCGCTGTGCTTCACTTCTTGCCTGCTCCAAGGCCCGTTCCCGTTCTCTTTGGAACTGTGCGTTGTATTCTTCACTCTGTTGCTTGATCTTAATGGTCTCCTGACGCAGATGCTCAGCCTCAGCACGGGCAGATTCCATTTGCTGACGCTGCTGCTCCAACTGTGACAAAACATCTTCAAAGTCTTTGTCACCTTGGCTGACCAAATCAGTTGCTTCTTTCAGGATCTCCTCAGAAAGACCAAGCTTCCGCGAGATTGCAAATGCATTGGATTTTCCGGGCACACCGATCAACAGCTTATAGGTAGGCTGCAGAGTCTCCACGCTGAATTCGCAGGACGCATTGATGACATTTTCAGTGCGCATCGCATAGAGCTTCAATTCCGCGTAATGGGTCGTAGCCACAACATAGCTACCCATCTTACGGCAAAATTCGATCAGCGCGATCGCAAGAGCCGCACCCTCCGCAGGATCCGTACCTGCGCCCAGCTCATCAAACAGAACAAGCGTTCTGCTATCACACAGTGAAACAATGTCAACGATCGTACGCATATGGCTGGAGAATGTGGACAGGCTCTGCGCAATGGATTGCTCGTCGCCAATATCCGCAAGAATCGCATCAAAGGTCGATAAACAACTTCCGTCACCTGCAGGAATATGCAGACCGCACTCAGCCATAAGGGTCAAAAGACCGATTGTTTTCAGGGTGACCGTTTTGCCGCCTGTATTGGGGCCGGTAATAATCATTGTGTCGAAATCAGTACCCAACCGCACAGAAATCGGTACAACCGTTTTCCCATCAATCAGCGGATGGCGGGCATTTCGCAGATCTACCCTACCCTGATCGTTCATAATCGGAGCCCAGGCGCGCATCTGATATGCCAACTTCGCTTTTGCAAAAATCACATCCAACTGAACAAGCAGATGGAAATCATCACAGATCACCTGCGCATGGCCGGCAACCTCAGCGGAGAACGCTGCCAAGATGCGCTCGATTTCCTTCTTCTCTGCCAGTTCCAGTTCACGCAGCGCGTTATTGGCATTCACAGCGGACATAGGTTCAACAAAATAAGTGGAGCCGGTTGCGGAAACATCGTGGACAAGTCCCGGAATGTCATTCTTATTCTCGCTCTTGACAGGTACAACATACCGCCCTTGGCGAATGGTAATGATCGGCTCTCGGAGCACCTTAGCATAGGTAGGTGAAGAAATGATCTTCTGCAGGCTCTCCTTTACTCTTGCGCTTTGCACACGCATATGTCTGCGAATGTCAGCTAGCTCGGGGCTAGCGCTATCAGCGATCTCTTCTTCAGACAAAATTGAAGAAAATATTCTCTCCTCAAGGTATTTATTCGCTGTAAGCATACGAAACATCGGTGTCAGAACAGTAGGCTCTTCATCGTCAGTAATATAGTCCTTTACTGTTCTTGCGCAGCGCAAAACACCGGCGATCTGCAGCAGTTCCTTCGGCTGCAGCAAGCCGCCGCGTTCTGCTCTGTCAAGGGATGCCAGCACGTTGACTGCCCCGGAAAATCCGGGATAACCTTTCCTTGTGGAAAGATTGGAGGCGGCTGTAGTTTCATCCAGCAGGCGCTGCACATCCTCCAGATCAGAATTAGGCGTTAAGGCTAAGCAGGCTGCTTTACCGTCGCTGCTTCCTGCGCAGGCAGAGAGTTTTTCCAGTACTGCATGCAGCTCTAACTTTTGCCAAGATTTTTGATATAACTCAGACATTGTATTCTCCTGTGTAATATGTCCTATTGGGGGTTAACAAGTAGTGATTTATAAAAGTCGAGGGTGGAAAATCCACGCTCCAGCTGGGTCGCCAAATAGCCCTCTGTAACAGCAGACAGCTGTTCAACAGTCTCTTCTCCGACAGAAAAAGAGAACAGTTTCTTCGCATCACAGGTGGTGATATAGTGCATCGCTTCCAACATGCCGCCTGTGATGGGCATCCGTATGCCGGACGACGAAAAATCGCGGCAGCCGGAACACTCAAGTCTGCCTTCTGATAAGTCGAAACGGTCTGGAAACGGGTTTCCGCATTTAAAGCAGCCGTAGAGGTCCGGCGCATAACCGGCTAGGCAGGCACCACGCAGTTCAAATACCGCTTTTACAAGCGTCTCAGATACATCCATTTTCGACAGTGCATGCAGGCAATTCAGAACCAGCGACAGAAGCTCCGGATTTGGCAAATCCTCCTGCGACAAAAGTTCAGCAGCTTGTGCAAAATATGTACCCAGGGACAGCTTTTGCAAATCCCTGCGTAGCGGTGTAAATAATTCAACGGAGAACGCCTCATTGATCGTGTACATAGACCGATATTCAAACAGCGTAAATTCTCCAAAAGCAAGCAGCTGACAGGGTGCAGTTAACGGACTGTTTTTTCTGCGCAGGCCTCTTGCTTTTACTGTTAGTTTTCCGTGATTCGGTGTCAGAAGTGTTAATAGCGAATCGTGATCATTGTATGATGTGACCCGCAGCACCAAACCCTTGGTTGTCAAGTACATTGTTGTTCTCCATCTTCAGTGCGGTTTGATACAGCAGATACATTTCCGGCGCACCGGTTTCCAAAAATACCTGCCAATAATCCTTTGAAGTCATCTGCATCCCCTCCAAAGCTAGGATTTGCAGATGGCACACATTTAGCCTTGGAAATTATTCACTATAGCCAAAGTTGCGAACAAGAAAATCGCTGTCACGCCAATTTTCCTTAACCTTAACCCATGTTGTGAGGAATACCTTCGTGCCCATAAAGCGCTCACAATCTTCTCTTGCCATAGAGGAGATCTTCTTCAGCATATCGCCGTGCTTGCCGATAATAATGCCCTTATGGCTTGCCTTTTCACAATAAATAGTCGCATCAATGTCGATAATTCCGTTATCGCGTTCTGTGAATTTCGTAATCTCAACAGCAGTACCGTGAGGCACTTCCCGTTCCAACGTCCACAGCAGCTTTTCACGGATAATTTCTGCCATAACCTGACGCTCAGGCTGATCGGTCGTAATATCATCAGGGAACAGGAACGGACTTTCCACAGCATATTTGTTGCACTCATCCAGCAGTAACTTTACACCATCTCCGTTTTTCGCGCAGATAGGAATAATGGCTTCAAAAGAGGCGGCCTTGGAATACACATCAATAATCTCAAGCAGGCTTTCCTTTTCCACAGTATCGATTTTGTTGATAGCCAGCACCATCGGGCAACGGCTGGACTTCAGTTGCTCAATCAGCGCCTCCTCCTGAGGGCCGATGGATGCGATCGGTTCAACCAAAAGAATCGTCAGATCCACATCCGCAATAGATTCCCGTGTGACATTCACCATATAGTTGCCAAGCTTGGTTCTGGGCTTATGGAAGCCCGGTGTATCGACGAAAACATACTGTACATCTTCTTTGGTAACAATGCCGCAGATTCGGTTACGCGTGGTCTGAGGCTTGTTAGAGACAATGGCGATCTTCTCGCCAACCAGATAATTCAATAATGTGGACTTGCCTACATTGGGCCGTCCGGCAATGGTAATCATAGCAGTTTTTGTGGCCATGGTCGTTCTCCTTTGTAATCAATCTCTTTGCATACGGGCGATCTTGGCGGCAATTTCTTCCTCACGTCGGCGCATTTGCTTCTTCTGCGGGCCTTCATCCAAATGATCGTACCCTAAAAGGTGCAACATAGAATGGATCGTCAGATAGCCGATCTCGCGGCGCACACTATGACCAAACTCCTTTGCCTGAGCAATTGCCCGTTCATAAGAGATCGCCATATCACCCAACGGACACAGCCCGGATTCGGGGTCTATGTAGTTGTCCCAATCATGCGGTGGATTTCCGGCCTCAAAGGAGAACATCGGAAAACTCAGCACATCAGTGGCACGGTCGATCTGTCGGCTAGCCAAATTGATCGCGTGGATCCCCTCGTCGTTTGTGACAAGAACATTAATTTCACAAGGAACCGTTATGCCCTCTGCCTTTAGGGTGGCATCCACGCATTTGCGGATTACAGAGGAAACGGCAAAGCGCTGAATTGCAAAAAAATCAAATGTCAAATTAATCTTATTCATATGCATATTACTTTCTCTTCTGGTTTTTCACAGCTTTCGGTTGTTCAGGTTTTCTGTCAGCGCGCTCATAAGCGTTGATAATGTCCTGTACCAATGCATGGCGGACAACATCGGCAGAGGTAAGTCTGCAAATAGCGATATCCTTCACGCCTTCCAGGACACGAATGGCATCCTTCAGGCCGGAGGTCTTATCACTGGGCAGGTCGATCTGCGTCACATCACCTGTGATCACGATCTTTGAGCCAAAGCCCAAGCGAGTCAGAAACATTTTCATCTGCTCTCTTGTGGTGTTTTGCGCTTCATCAAGGATGATAAAGCTGTCATCCAGCGTGCGGCCACGCATATAGGCCAGCGGAGCTACCTCAATTGAACCGCGTTCCTGATACTTTTGGAATGTCTCAGGTCCAAGCATTTCATAGAGTGCATCGTAAAGCGGACGCAGGTACGGATCGACTTTATTCTGAAGATCTCCGGGTAAGAAACCCAGCCGTTCACCGGCTTCAACCGCTGGCCGCGTCAAAATGATGCGGTTGACAGTTCTCGCGCGAAAAGCTGCAACCGCCGCGGCGACAGCAAGATAGGTCTTGCCGGTACCGGCAGGGCCTACACCCAATGTAACGGTGTGCTTACAAATTGCCTTCATATACTGCTGCTGGCCGACGGTTTTTGCCTTGATGGGTTTTCCTTTTGCAGTAATGCAAACAACATCCTTTGCCATCTGCGCTACATAGTCATCGTTCCCCTCTTGCACAAGGGTAATCAGATAACGAACGCGCTGTTCGTCAATGACTTCACCCTTGGACGCAAGGGACAGCAGACCCTCCAGTGTACGGACCGCCTTATCAGCGGATTCCTCATCACCTGCAACGCGCAGCTCTGTACCGCGGTTTGTAATAGACACACCCAAAGCCTCTTCGATCCGCTTGATATTTTCATCAAAAGAACCAAATACAGCGATCAAGTCCTCAACACGATCTGAATTCACAACTCTTTCAGCCATTTGTTCCATCCTTTAAAATCGTTTGTTCATACTTTACACGGCCGATCATCTCCATACAGGCGTACCGCCCATATAGATAGCTCGCACCGTCAATAGCTTCAATACCGGCTTGCGTAGAAACGATCTCACCGGCAACCATTTGTTTTTTAATATAATCCTCTGCAAAGGAATACAGCCAATCATCATTTGCTGCTGTGCCTGCCGTATCATCGTAGATATATACCGTCTTTTTAATAAGCGCAACGGGCAAACAAAATCCACCTGGCAAATGCACATATTCCTCCGAATATATTTTAGCACAAGTTGCACCTAAAATTCCACTATCTTTCGTTAATTTTATCAACTTTTTTCCGATTCTGATGCCGTATTCTCTCTTAATCGCGATCAGCTTGCCTCTTGTAAGGGTAGGCGCTTGTGCAACAACCTCCAGTTCACGACTTGTAAGCGCTCTGATCTCTGCTTCTGCTTCGGTCGCTTGTATGTAGATGCCGCAATCTGTGTAGCCGGATACAAGTGTTTGTCCGGCCTTTACAGCCTGTCCAATCTTGCACAATGGATTCCCTTGAAAGACCGTGCAGCTTTGTATAATGCCGTCACGGGATGCAACTATGCTGCTGACTTGTTTTTCGTTTGCACTTTGATCCTTAGGTTCCGTTTTTTCACGAACGGAAATGACAGCAACACAGCCCGATGTGTTGATGCCGGCCCATTGCAGCTGAGGAAGCTTTTCCAACAGGGCATTCTTCATTTTTTCACTTCGGATCCCTCTTGCAGACGCGCCAAATTGTATTCCACACTCGGCCGCTGCCTCAATGATCTGATTTGACGGAATCGCCACATTCCCTTCCACTTGAACAAACAGAACTCTTGTCGGCACAAAAGCAAATAAGAAAAGAAGAATAGCCAACGAACATACCAACACGGGTCTTCTCGCGATACCGGCTAACATCCAAATAACGCCTTTTTTATTGATTGTTTTAACAGTACCACCGTGTTTATTCACCAAGGAGCAGAGTTTATCGTAATCTCGATTCTCTGCATTCAATCTAAGCACTAATTCGTTATAACATTCAACCTCACTGACAGTGATTCCCTCGTTAACGATCCTGTTTAAAAGGCCTGTGGCATCTGCGCAGGTTATCTCCAACCTTCGTTTCCCTGTTCGATAAGTCGCATGTTTCATTGATTACCCCCAACCGACTGAAGCGCGTCTATCATCCCCTTTATAACAAGCTGCTCAGAATTCATTTGAAGCAGATGAAGCTTTTGTCCTTTGATGACAAGCTTGCCATAGGAAACCTTGACCTGAATCTCATCCAGGGAATACTTTAATACGCCGCTGTGGTTCTCGATCAGCACATGGTTCCTGCCTGTTAATTCAACAAGTGGTGTCTTAAATAAAGCATGTGCGCTCCCCTGCAATCTTTCCAGCACCCTTAGCTTCATAACAACGCCTCCTTTTGGAAAAAGTGTATGAATCGATCGTTATGTTTTGAACTGCTTGCACATAGTTTCTTACTGGGTGATTCAATGAGAAAGAAGTATGAGGGTATTTATGCTGCGGTATCGGCTGTTTTGATGCTGATCATAATATTAGACGGAAAAACCGCGCTTCATAGCGCGATCAGCGGGATCGATCTATGTCTTCGGACTGTAATTCCATCCCTATTTCCCTTTTTTGTGCTTACGGGGATCCTTAACAGTACAATTCTTGGGAAAAATATACCGCTGCTAAGGCCGATAAGCAGGTTGTGTAAAATTCAGGCAGGCACAGAGTCGATATTGATGCTCGGCCTGCTTGCTGGATACCCGGTCGGCGCACAGCTGGCAGGGCAGGCACACCGTGAAGGAAATCTGTCGCGTATGTCAGCTATGCGAATGGCCGCATTTTGTAACAACGCAGGCCCCGCCTTTATCTTCGGCATCCTCTCTGCAATGTTTCATCGCGGCAGCATTGTGTGGCTGATTTGGTGCATTCAGATCATCAGCGCTCTGTTCGTAGGTTGGTTGCTCCCACAACACGGTACAGATATATGCAGATCAAATAGCCAGTATAGTATATCGGTCACAAAAACAATGGAAAGCGCCACTAGGACTATGGCGACTGTCTGCGGTTGGGTGATCGTCTTTCGGATACTGTTGGGCTTTTTGCAGATATGGTTTCTGGGGAAACTTCCAACCGTAGCGCAAGTGTTGATCTCCGGGCTATTGGAGCTATCAAACGGCTGTGTGCGTTTGAGTGAAGTGCAACCGGAAGGATTACGCTTTATACTGGCCTGCATCCTGTTGCCTGCAGGCGGCCTATGTATCACTATGCAGACGATGTCTATATCAGGAAGCATCATTTCCGGCACATATTTCCTGGGAAAAGCTATGCAAGTGCTAACATCGTCTCTGCTGGGAATTGTACTTCATGCATTTGTGTTTAAAGGCACAGATCGGGTTTATTTGTCCGTTTTTTTAGTCATCGCGCTCTTTTTTGCAATAATTGCAGGCATATTTCTTATTTTGCGTAAAAAAATGTAGCATTTAAGATAATAATGATGTATAATGCTTGCAGTAATAAGCAACAAAGGAGGCGCCCTATGCTGTTTCGGAAGAAAATTGAACGATCCTGCAGTTATTGCCAGCACGGCACCGCAATGAACGACGGCCAGATTTTATGCGCAAAGAAAGGTATCGTAATGCCTGAGCATAGCTGTCGCAAATTCGAGTACAATCCCTGTAAGCGGATTCCTCCGAAGATGAAGGCGTTGGATGTTGATAAATTTGACGAGATTGACTTTAGTCTATAAAAGCAAAACCACCGGCAGAGCCGGTGGTTTTATTTATTGTATCATATTTAAAAACTCATCCTCTGACAGGATCGGAATGCCAAGTTCTCTTGCTTTACGCTCCTTGGATCCGGCATTTTCGCCCACAACAACATAACTGGTCTTCTTGGAAACAGAGCCCGAGGCCTTGCCGCCAAAAAGTTCAATTTGTTCTGTGGCTTCCTCACGCGTAAACTTACTGAGCGCACCGGTCAAAACAAATGTCATTCCGGCAAAGCGGTCATCCTTAATTTCCCGTAAGGATTCAAAGTTAACACCGGCAGCACGGAGTTTTTCGATCATCTGAATAGATTGGCTTTGTCTGAACCATTGATGGATAGACTCAGCGGTCACCGCACCAATGTCCTCAACATATGTCAATTCTTCAACAGATGCCTGCATCAGCTTGTCCATAGATCCGAAATGCACCGCAAGCACCTTGCCTGTTTTTGCACCAACCTGTCTGATTCCCAAAGCATAGATCAGGCGGCTCAGGTCCTGTTTCTTGCTGCTTTCTATGGATTGTAATAGCTTCGCCGCCGCAGTTTCGCCCTTTTGCCAAAGCTGCTTCAGTTCATCAAGCGTCAGGCTGTAAATGTCAGCAGCAGAATTAAGCAAACCTTTTTCGATCAATGCCTCCACAATGGCAGAGCCAAGACCATCGATATCCATAGCATCACGGCTGACAAAGTGTGCAATATTTCTCGACAGCTGTGCAGGACAGGCAGCGCCTGTACAACGCAAGAACGCGCCGTCGTCGTCCCTTTTTGTCGGCGCACCGCAAATCGGGCAGGCACTTGGCAGCACATATGCTGTTGCATCTGTAGGCCGCTTTGTAAAATCGACCTCCAAAATTTCCGGAATGATCTCACCGGCCTTGCGGATCAGCACCGTGTCACCAATGCGGATGTCGCGCTCAGAAATGAAGTCCTGATTGTGGAGCGTCGCGTTTGTCACCGTAGTGCCTGCAAGTCGTACGGGCTTCACAACCGCCTTTGGGGTCAGAACACCGGTTCTGCCAACCTGAACAACAATATCCTCCACCACCGTGGGTTTGATCTCCGGTGGATATTTATATGCAACGGCCCATTTGGGGAACTTAGCGGTCGCGCCAAGGGCATCACGCAGGGAGATATCATTCACCTTGATAACTGCACCATCTATGTCACAGCTAAGCTCCTGACGATTCTCATTGATAGCCATAACCTGCTCATTAATAGCGTTTGCCGAAGAATGGGTCGTCCAAGGAACTACCTTAAACTGCAGTTGCTTCAAATAAGCAAGAGATTCTGCGTGTGTATTGAAGCTGACGCCTTCTGCCAGCTGCACATTAAACACCAAAATATCAAGACCGCGTTTTGCGGCAATCTTCGGGTCCAACTGACGCAGGGATCCTGCTGCCGCGTTTCTTGGGTTGGCAAAAAGCGGCTTTCCCTCTGCCTCCTGTGCCGCATTGAGCTTTTCAAAGCTCTTTTTGGGCATAAACACCTCGCCACGAACGATCAGCCGTTCCGGCGCATTGGGAATGGTCATAGGAATAGAATAAATGGTCTTAAGATTCTCCGTAACATCCTCGCCGATAACGCCATCACCACGGGTTGCGCCATATACGAATTTGCCATTGCGGTATTCCAGCGCAACAGACAATCCGTCAATCTTCGGTTCAACAGTGAAAGCAGTATCCGGGTAGGTCGCTAAAATCTTTTCGAGAAAATCATCCAATTCTTCAAGAGAAAAGACATCTTGAAGGCTCATTAGCGGAACCGGGTGTGTAACCTTTTGGAATTTACTCAACGCTTCGCCGCCAACGCGCTTCGTGGGTGAATCCTGCTGCGCAAACTGCGGATATTCTGTCTCAAGATTTTCCAGTTCTCGCAATAACCTATCATATTCAAAATCCGGCATTTTCGGATCGTCCAGCACATAATATTGGTAATTTGCCTGATTCAGCTGTGCCGTCAAATCAATTATTCTCTGTTTCATGGAACCCTCCGGTTTTTAAATAAGTATCGGGAACATCTCCCACAATAATAGTCTCAGCAACAATGACCTGACTTGTAACCGTGAAGCTATTGGTCTGGCCCAGAACAAGCACCGTGACATCTACGCTCACATGCATATTGATCTGCTGAAGCGTCTGATTGATGCCGGCCTCAGAAAAGTGGCTGGTAAAGGACGCATCGGAGTTGCGAATCGAAAGGATCTCGATCGGAATCTCCGGTCCGCGACCGGCCAAGAATTCCGGCAGGAATAAGCTTCCGACAGGAATCCCCAAATCATCCGCACTTAGGGAAAGGATCTCATCGTTGATCAGATTCAGAATGTCTGTCTTCAGACGGTTGACCTCGCTCATATTGGTTTTGAGCGCTGTGATTTTACCGTCAAGATCCTTCTCAAAATAGACCATTCTGTCATACTGGATCTTGGCATCTTCAATTTGACGGTCTATTGCATCGTTGATCAAATCCGAGGTGGCGTTGATAACCTGAGTTTGGGCCAGCTCGCGAATAGACGCGCTGTATTTGATACGAAAAAGAACGAGTCCTGTAATGGCAACGACAAGCAGGATGATCATCATTCGTATAAACTTTCCCATCATACCCATTAAATACGCCCCCCCGGGAGATCATATGCCCGAGGCAGAATGAATATTACAGCTTTTTTAAATGCGCCGATGCGGTTTTTGCCATCAGTTTCTTTGTGCCGATCTGGTCAAAGGCTATTTCGAGCAGCGCATCGCCGCCCATTTTCATAACGCTGAGTACCAAGCCTCTGCCAAACGCCGTATGCTGCACCATATCGCCCTTGTTTAACTCCAAGTAGCTGTTGCTGGTAGTTGCAGTAGAGTAAGAGCTCTGATAGGAAGTCGGCTTTTTCGGTGCAGTTGTGCTGTAGGTGGGTGTCCGAATCTCGCTGGGTTTGCTGTAGGGTGTATGATAACCACCCTTTCTAACTATGGTGTTTTCGGGAATCTCCTTCAAAAAGCGGGACGGCAGCGACGCATTGGTGCGACCATAAAGCATACGCTGTTTTGCATAGGTGATGGTTAGGTTTTCCTTCGCTCTTGTGATAGCCACATAGCAAAGACGCCGTTCTTCCTCCATCTCTTCCCGGTCACCGATTGCGCGCATACCGGGAAACAGACCATCTTCAAAGCCGACAAGAAACACATTGGGAAACTCAAGTCCCTTAGCCGAGTGCATCGTCATCATTACGACTGCATCATCGCTGTCGTTATACTCTTCAAGGTCGGTGTAAAGCGCAATTTCCTCCAGAAATCCGGCCAATGTAGGGTTCGCCGTGTTCTGCTCAAATGCCACAATGCTGGACTTCAATTCTTGAATATTTTCAAGACGGGTTTTATTCTCCTCAGTAGGTTTGCTCTCAAGCATTGCAGCATAACCTGTCCGGCTGATAACCTGCTCGTAAAATTCAGACAAAGTCATACTGCCGTCGTCCAACAGCTGCGCCAAGCCTTCGATCAGAACAGTAAACTGCATTAATTTCTCAGCTGCCTTCTCAAGCGGGCCGAAGGAATAGGGATCAGACACAACATTGTACAAAGGCACGCCTTCCGCCTGCGCCAATCTATCCGCGACCTCAATGGTCTTTGCGCCCAAGCCTCTCGGCGGATTATTGATAATGCGATGCAACCGCAGATCGTCCGTACGGTTGTTGATCACGCAAAGATATGCCAGCATATCTTTGATTTCAGCCCGATCAAAAAAGCGCATACCGCCAACGACACGATACGGAATACCGTTGCGCTTAAATGCAAATTCAAGGGCGTTGGACTGGGCATTCGTGCGGTAAAGCACCGCATAATTCTTAAAGTTTTGTCCCTTGGATGTGGTAATGATCTGTCCTGCGACATAGTTTGCCTCTGCACCCTCATCGCCGGATTCATAGACAGTGATAGGCTTACCCTCGCCGTTGGCTGTCCAAAGGCGTTTGCCTTTTCTGCCGATATTGTTGCTGATAACAGCATTTGCGGCGTTGAGGATCGACTGGGTGGAGCGATAGTTCTGCTCGAGGCGGATGGTACGCGCGCCACGGTACTGCTTTTCAAAATTCAGAATGTTTTCGATGGACGCGCCACGGAATTTATAGATGCTCTGATCGTCATCACCCACAACGCAGACATTCTCGTAACCGCCGGCAAGCAAGGAAGTGAGCAGATACTGCATATGGTTGGTATCCTGATACTCATCCACCAGAACATAACGGAATTTCCGCTGATAATAGGTGAGAACCTCCTCGTTCCTCTGCAGAAGCAAAACAGTTTGGAAAATAATATCATCAAAATCAAGAGCATTGTTCTCCTTGAGCTTTGCCTGATACTTTTGATAGGCACGGGCGATGTGCAACTGTTGAAAATCACTGCCGGCTTCCGCCTGACGAAGCATTTCAGCAGCGCTGACCATATTATCCTTCTGACGGCTGATGGCAGAAAGGACATACTTTGCAGGAAATGTCTTATCATCCAAGCCCATATCCTTGATGATGTCCTTCATGATCCGTTCGGAATCGGCGGTGTCATAAATCGTAAAATTCTTTGCGTAGCCAAGGCATTCAATATCTCTGCGCAGGATACGGCAGCAGGCTGAATGGAAGGTCATCGCCCAAACATCCTGACCCTCAGGACCAAGCATATTGGTAAGCCGCTCCTTCAGCTCATTTGCAGCCTTATTGGTAAAGGTGATGGCAATAATACTCCACGGAGAAACCGGATCCAGCGCGCACAAGTAATCTGCCCTGTAGCGATCCTGTTCGCAGACCGGCTCCTGCAAAGACTCCAAGAAAATAACATCATCCTCTGTAACGGTATCCGGAACCTCATTTGAATCACTGCCGCGACCAAAGCGGATCAGGTTTGCGATTCTGTTGATCAGGACGGTCGTCTTACCACTTCCTGCACCTGCAAGAAGAAGAAGCGGGCCCTCCGTTGTGGTAACAGCATCAAGCTGCATCGGGTTTAAACGGCCAAAATTTCCGCGTATATAGCGGCGTCTTGCCGCAATAAAACGTTTAAGCATTGAATCATTCATAAGTACACCTTGTCTTTATTTGATATACTTATTTTAACGCATTTTAAGTCAAAGGTAAAGCATAATTTGCGGTTTATCCCATTAACTCGCGCAATTTCTCCAGCGCCTTTTTCTCAATGCGTGACACCTGCACCTGACTGACGCTCAGCACCACCGATACACGCTGCTGGGTCAGGCCGTGAAAATACCGCATTTTAACAACAGCAGCCTCTCGCTCAGGCAATTGATCGATTGCTTGGTGGAGCGCCATTTGCTCCAGAAATGCGTCCTCCGACTGGGTGTCCGTCAGAATATTCTCAAGCGAAAAACCTTCCTCACCACTGACTTGATGTATGGATTCAATGGATGCCGTTGCGCTTTCCGCTACCGCAATATCTTCTACAGAGTAGCCGGTTTTTTCTGCGATTTCGCTTAGCGTCGGTTCTCGTGACAGGGTTAATGTCAGCTGATTTCTGGCCGTTTTAATGGCCGCAGCCCGTTCTTTTATTCCACGGGAGACCTTGACCGTGCCGTCGTCACGCAAATAACGCCTTATCTCACCTGCAATTTTCGGTACGGCATAGGTGGAAAACTGAGTCCCGTAATTCAGGTCAAAACCGTCAACCGCCTTTAGAAAACCAAGGCACGCCAGCTGATACATATCATCTGCCTCAGCGCCACGCCCAAGGAATCTTTTGGTTACAGACCATATAAGACCGCTGTTTTCTGAAATAAGAGTTTCCTTGGCCTGCATATCCCCAGCCTGACTTTTGGCAATTAGTTCCTCTACTTTGCTCATTTGCGCCGCTGCAGAACTCTACGCATATGTACGGTCGTTCCCTTACCGGGTTTGGAAGCAACAGAGAAGCTGGACATAAAGCTTTCCATTATTGTAAAGCCCATACCGCTTCTGTCTGCTCCGCCGGTCGTATACATAGGTGTTCTGGCCTTCTCCAGATTTTCGATGCCGACACCCTTATCTTTGATCACAATATCAAGCGTGTTGTTTTTTAAAATTCTACAGCGAATACTGATCATACCCAGTTCTCCCGGATATGCATGCACAATGCAGTTAGTAACTGCCTCCGAGACAGCTGTACGAATATCACCCAGTTCCTCCAAAGTCGGATCCATCTGTGCGGCAAAACAAGCAACCGCCGAGCGGGCAAAACCCTCGTTTGTGGACTTGCTGGGAAATTCCAGCGTCATATAGTTCTCAAATTTCATTCTGCTTCCTCCTTGATCTTCACAAGCTTATCAATACCCGATGTTCGGAAAACCTTCATTGGCTGTGCTTTTAACCCCGACAACTCAAGTGTGCCGTCCAGCCTTGTCATATACCGCAATGAATTGATCACAACAGCAATTCCTGACGAATCCATAAATGTAACATCGGTGAAATCCAACACACAAACCTTCGGTGAGTAAGCCTCAATTTTCGATGTAATCGACTCGATATGACCTTTTGCGCAGTGATGATCGATCTCGCCTGTAAGCGCTATCGTCAGCGTCCCCTCCTGTAGAAAACTTGTTAGGTGCATTTATTACCCTCCTTTGTATGAACAATCATAATATAATCTTTTCGCTGAATTTATTCCGTCGGAATTAGGTGTAAAAATCACCAAACACGCAAATTGTTTGGCGGTGGTTGGCAAATATATAATAATTGACATTTTGCTGCAGAAAATCTATAATATAAGCACGCGTGCATCGTAAATTGCATGCTTTTTTATATCAATATACGCAAACGGAGGAAAAACAAAGTGCGTTTTATCATAACCCTTTGGATCGCAAAGCTTGCTGCTTTTGCTGTGAACCTTCTGGATAAAAAAAGAGGCAGTAACTATGCCGGCAAGATCGCCGTAAAGTTAATGCCTGAGTTTGTATCCAGATTTAGAAATATCGATCTTGACAAGGTATATTTCATTTCCGGCACGAACGGAAAGTCTACCACCACCAATCTGCTGGCACATACGCTCATCTCCGCCGGCAAGCGTGTTGCCTGCAACACTGAGGGTGCAAATATGATGGGCGGTGTTGCAACTACCTTGATCAAGAATTCTACCCTCTTTGGCGCATTCAACAAGGAATATTTGATTCTTGAGATCGATGAGCGCAGCTTCCCCGGCATCAGCAAGCAGCTTCCCGGCCGGAATCTTGGCCTGACAAACCTGCAAAAGGACCAGGTTCAGCGCAACGGTGACCCGGATTTTATTCTGCGCAAATTCAGAGATGCGATCAACGATCAAATGACGCTGTTTCTGAACAATGAAGAGCCTCGCAGCCGCAGTTTGGAGGACCGCGCCGGAAAAGCGATCTATTTCAGCATTGCCGAGAACGGAAAAAGCTACCAAACCAGTGACCCCTATGCTGTGACACTTCCCTGCCCCAAATGCTTCCACCACATAGCCTATGACAGTTACAATCTGGCAAACATCGGTCACTTCCACTGTACAAAATGCAGCTACGCGTCTAGCGATGCCGCAGATGTGGTAATTTCTGAAATCGATTTTGATAACAACACATTCATCTGCGATGGTTCTATATGGAATGTACCTTACACAATGCCGTTTTATATCTACAATTTCGCAATGTGTATCGCAATTGGACGCAGCATCGGCTTGACCGACGCGCAGCTTCAGAATGGTTTTGCAAGCTTTGTGAACCCTGCAGCACATATGGATGTGATCCATTTCCACGGAAAAGAGATCCACTATCTGCGCGGCAAACAGGAAAATCCTGAGGCGCTCCAGTCACAACTGGATATGATCGCTGCAGATATGCGAAAAAAGGCTGTTTATGTTGGTATGTACCAAATCACTGACTTTTACCCCTACTATGGCGGTAGCTTCTATCTGTTTGACTGCGACTTTACGCCCGTTGTTAACAGCAATGTGGCACACTATGTTGCATTCTCCACAACTGTTGCAAACGACATTGCCAGCCGGATGATTCTTGCAGGCGCCGACAAGGAATGCGTCAGTATATTTGATACCAATCATGTGCCTACCATCTTCTCTGAGCTGGACACAATTGATGCTGATGTAATTTATGTGCTGACGAATACAAAACACGCACCCGAGATCAAGGACTATTTCAAGCAAGGAGGTGGCGTCGGTGTATAAAATTACTGTTGCTTGGATGTACCCGAATCTTTTGAACCTGAATGGTGAACGCGGCAGTATTCAGGCGCTTGTGGAAATCGGCAAGCAGATTGGAATTGATGTTGAGATCCTGCGAATCGAAGACTTTGACGATGCAATTCCTTTTGAAAACATTGACCTTCTGATGTTCTTACCCGGTGAAATCACCACGCTGCGTCATATTGTTCCTTCACTCGAAAGCAGCGATCTGGGCGATTATTTAGAGCGCGGCGGATATGCACTTGCTCTTGGTACCTCCGGCCTGATGTTCGGCAAATCCATTTTGCGTGAGGACGGCAGTACTGTCACAGGACTTGGCTTTTTAGATATGACAGCTAAGGAACGGAAGTTCGTGTTTGGAGACGACTTCCATTTCCGTATGAATGACAGCGATATGGAATTGGCCGGCGCGCAAATCCAGATGGCAGATGTAGACGCGGCCTGTCCGCTGGGTTCTGTCATTTATGGTATGGGCAACAACGGTTCCGGCAGCGAAGGTGCAAGATGGAACAATTTGATTTATACCAACTGCACCGGCCCTCTGTTTGTTAAAAACCCGTGGTTTGCAGAAATGATTTTAAAAGAAATTATGGCAAGTAAGGGTATTACAATCGCAGAAAACGCCAGTTATCCGATTGCAAAAGCCGGCTTCGACGCTACGCTGGCATTTATTAAGAGCAAGCCTAAAAAGTAAAAAAATGAGCCGTCCAACCGGACGGCTCATTTAATTTTTATTCTCCGTGGAGTCTTTTCTTTCTGGGCAGGTCAGTGGGTTCAAAGCTAACTGCCATTCCCTGCTCTAAGCCGGCAACGCCGCTTAACACATTCTTGTCTGCACCGCGGCAAACAGAGCAGTTACAACGGGACTCATAACGTTCAGGCTCTGTATAGGTCGTAATAACGCCCTCAAAGTTTCTGAGGATCACCTTTCTGGGTGTTTGGCTGATCACATAATTGGGCATCACGGGTACCTTACCACCGCCGCCCGGTGCGTCCACAACAAATGTGGGAACACAATAGCCACTGGTGTGACCACGCAGACCTTCAATAATCTCAATTCCCTTGCTGACGGGTGTACGGAAGTGAGAAAGTCCCAAACTCAGATCGCAAGCATAAATATAGTAAGGGCGCACGCGAATCTTCACCAGGCCGTTCACCAGCTTCCGCATTACATGAACGCAATCGTTCACACCGGCAAGCAAAACGCTCTGATTACCCAACGGAATGCCTGCATCTGCAAGGCGTGCACAGGCAGCAGCAGATTCCGGCGTGATCTCGTTGGGATGATTGAAGTGCACATTCACCCACACAGGATGATACTTCTTCAGCATATCACAAAGCTCCTGTGTAATACGCTGGGGCATAACAACAGGTGCCCGTGTACCGAGCCGGATGATCTCTACATGCTCAATATTCCGCAGGGAAGAAATGATATATTCCAGCATTTCATCGCTCTGCATAAACACATCGCCACCGGATACCAGTACATCGCGTACCTCTTCGTGAGCGCGGATATATTCAATACAGGCGTCGATCTGCTCCTTGGGCATAGAGTTATCTGTCTGGCCTACAAAACGGCGACGGGTGCAGTGTCTACAGTAGGACGCACAGCGATCGGTAATCAGGAACAATACTCTATCGGGGTATCTGTGTGTAAGACCCTTAACAGGAGAGTCGGTGTCCTCATGAAGAGAGTCAGCAGACTCTTCAGGGGCAAAATACAGCTCCTCAGCAGAAGGGATACACTGCAGCCGGATCGGGTCCTTCTGGTCATCCAGATCGATCAGAGACAAATAGTACGGGGTCACTGCCATACGGAAGGTCTTTAAGCACTGTTCAATGCCCTTCTCCTCTTCTTCAGTAAGACAGATATATTTTTTCAGTTCATCTAATGTTGTAATGCTGTTTTTTGCCTGCCACTTCCAGTCGTTCCATTGCTCGGCCGGAACATTGGCAAACAAGCCGTTGGGCGTATTCATCAGTACAGTCCTCCAAGGCATAGATATATACAATAAATGATATGAAATTTCCCCCCATTTGTCAAGGAATATTTCCATAAGAAAAGAGCGGACATCTGTCCGCTCTTTCAAATTATTTGGTTTCCAGCAGCTTCTCCAGTGCCGCCAGCTTCAAGCAGGTGCAGAACACATCCATAGCCATTTCCAGTTCGTTTACGGGAGGCAGGCTGGGTGCGATGCGGATATTGCTGTCCTGAGGATCCTTGCCGTAGGGGAAGGTTGCGCCAGCACCGGTCATAACAACACCGGCTTCCTTACACAGCGCCAAGGCTCTTTTTGCAGTGCCGGGCATTGTGTTGAAGCTTACAAAATAGCCGCCCTTAGGAGCAACCCACTGACCAAAGCCGCAGGGTGCAATTTCCTTGTCCAGCATATCCAGAACCATCTGGAACTTGGGACCCAGAACGGAAGCGTGCTTCTTCATAACCTCCAGAGTGTGTGCCTTGTTCTTCAGGAACTTGACATGACGCAGCTGGTTGATCTTGTCGTAGGAAATGATCTGTACGCCCAAAATATCCATCATATATGTGATATTGGCCTCGGAGGATGCCAGAACAGAGATACCTGCGCCGGGGAATGTGATCTTAGAGGTGGAAGCGAACTCGTATACCATATCAGGGTTACCGGCTTCCTTACAGATAGAGATGATGTCGGGGAATTCAACATACGCACCGCTGAATTCGTGGACGCAGTATGCGTTATCCCACATAATGGTAAAGTCAGGAGCTGCTGCCTTCAGACCGGCCAGACGGCGGATGGTCTCCTCGGAGTAAATAATACCGTCGGGGTTGGAGTACTTGGGCACGCACCAAATACCCTTGACCTGAGGATCCTTAACGAGGTCCTCAACCACATTCATATCGGGGCCCTCTGCGGTCATAGGAACCGTAATCAGTTCAGCGCCCAAAGACTCGGTGATCTTGAAGTGACGGTCATAACCGGGGCTGGGGCACAGGAACTTGACAACCTCTTCCTTGCACCAGGGACGGGGGCTGTGGGTCAAGCCATGGGTGTATGCGTGAGCAATCACATCATACATCAGGTTCAGGCTGGAGGAACCACCAACGATGGTCTGCTCGGGCTTGCAACCCAGCACATCAGCCCAATACGCTCTTGCAGCAGGAACGCCGGCCAGCTCGCCGTAGTTTCTTGCGTCCATACCGTCAGTAAAGCATTCCTTGGGATCAACGAGACAGGTCAGAATATCATTGACCAGATCCAACTGGCTGGCAGCAGGCTTGCCTCTTGCCATATTCAGCTTCAGATTCTTCTCCTTGCAGGATGTAAAGTGAGCAAAAACGGCATTATACTCAGCCTGAAGCTGCTCTTTAGTCATAGAAATATAAGACATAGTATTTCCCTCTTTCTCATTTCATTTTATTTTTTGATTAATATACAACTTATTTTCTAAAAATGCAAGTAAATTGTTTACCAAACCTGCCGACAATATTGCGATTTTCGCTATGCATTGTGATTATTTCTTGTATAGTGAAATATTCCTTGCATTTTGCGCTGTAATGGAATAGAATGAAAAGATAAGAACAATGAATTTGCTGTTTTATTTTCTTGAAAGGTTGTGGCATCATGAGTCATATTTTGAATGTACCTGAGATCTTCGGAATTGACGTCTTCAACGAGGTTGTTATGAAGGAGCGTCTGCGTCCTGAGATCTTCGAATCTTGGAAAAAGTGCATCAAAAACAACACTCAGCTTGAGTTGGATGTGGCAAACGAGATCGCGGATGCAATGAAAAACTGGGCGATTGAGAAGGGCGCAACTCACTACACTCACTGGTTCCAACCGATGACCGGCATCACTGCCGAAAAACACGATTCCTTCATTTCTCCCACCGAAGACGGCCGCGTTATTATGGAATTTTCCGGTAAATCCCTGGTTCGTGGTGAACCGGATGCGTCCTCCTTCCCGTCTGGCGGCTTGCGCGCAACCTTTGAGGCACGCGGTTACACAGCTTGGGACCCCACATCTTTTGCATTCTTAAAGGATAACAGCCTTTACATACCTACCTGCTTTTTCTCCTTTACAGGCGCTGCGTTGGATAAGAAAACACCGCTCCTTCGTTCTATGGATGAGGTTTCCAGAGAAGCCATTCGTATTTTGCGTCTGTTTGGTGATAACGAAACCATGCGCGTATCCGCCTGTGTTGGAGCAGAGCAGGAGTATTTCCTGTTGCCCAAAGATATGTACGCCAAGCGTGAAGACCTGCGGTTGACCGGTCGGACGCTGTTTGGCGCGCTGCCTCCGAAAGGTCAGGAGCTGGATGATCACTACTTCGGAACCATTCGTACGCGTGTTTCCAACTTTATGCAGGACCTGGACGAACAGCTGTGGCGGTTGGGCATTCTTTCCAAGACAAAGCATAACGAAACAGCCCCCTGCCAGCACGAGATCGCACCAATTTACAGCAACGCCAACAGCGCCTGTGACGCAAACCAGATTATTATGATGGTTATGAAAAAGTGCGCCGCAAAACATAACCTTGTCTGCCTGCTTCACGAAAAACCCTTTGCAGGTGTCAACGGCTCGGGCAAACACAACAACTGGTCTTTGTCCACTGACACTGGCGTGAATCTGTTCAGCCCCGGCAAAACACCCCGGCAGAACGCTCTGTTCCTTGTTTTCCTTGCCGCATTCATCAAGGGTGTTGATGAATATCAGGATTTTTTGCGTTGTACCGTTGCCTCTGCAGGTAACGATCACCGCCTCGGCTCCCACGAGGCTCCCCCTGCAATCATCTCCATTTTCCTCGGTGATGAACTGAATGCCGTTGTGGATTCCATTGTCAACGGTACAAACTACACAGACCCCGAAAAGAGCGTAATGCGAATTGGCGTGGATGTGTTGCCTGCCATCCCCAAGGATACCACCGACCGCAACCGCACCTCTCCCCTTGCCTTTACCGGCAACAAATTTGAGTTCCGTATGCTCGGCTCCTCCCAGTCCATCGCCGGCCCGAACATTGTGCTTAACGCTATTATGGCTGAGCAACTGGGTCAGTTTGCAGATGAATTGGAGCAGGCCTCCGATTTTGAATCCGCGCTGCAAAAGCTTGTTTGCAGAACCTTTGCGGAGCATCAGCGGATCATCTTTGGCGGCAACGGCTATTCTGATGAGTGGACGAAGGAGGCTGCGCGCCGTGGTCTGAGCAACTATCCTTCCACAGCAAAATGCCTGCCGACCTATTTCAGCCAAAAGAATATTGATCTTGTCACAAAGCGCGGCATCTATACCGAGGACGAATTCCGTGCAAGATATGAGATCCATTTGGATGCCTATCGGAAAATTGTCTGTATCGATGCTAAGACTTGCATCGATATGGCGATTCATCAGATCCTGCCTGCGGCACTGCACTACAGCAGAGATCTGTGCAACGGCCTCACTGCCAAAAAGCAGGTGGGCATCGTTGCAAAGGCAGAGTTCGAACTCGCCAATCAGCTGTCCGAGAACGCTGATGCGTTGTATGATTGCTGTAATGAGCTTCAGGTGGCTCTGGACAATATCCCTCAGGATAAGGAGGCGGCTGTTGATTACTGCCACGATGTGATCGTCGCCTGTATGGAAAAGCTGCGTGCAAAGGCCGACCGGCTTGAGCAGCTGACAGACAAATCCTACTGGCCCTATCCTACTTATTCCGACCTGTTGTTCTACTAATATGCAAATCGCGCTGCACAAAAGTGCAGCGCGATCATTTATTTACCTGTAGAGCCAAAGCCGCCGCCGGAGCGCTCTGTATGAGAAAGTGTATCGACTTCTATAAAAGCCGGTGTCAGTACAGGTGTGATCACAAGCTGAGCAATTCGTTCACCGTGTTCAACCGTCTGTACCTGATTACCATGGTTGTGGAGAACAACAATAAACTCGCCGCGATAATCACTGTCGATCACGCCTACCTTATTGGCAGGCGCCAAGCCGCGCTTACAGGCCAATCCGCTACGCGCATAGATCAGTCCGGCATGACCTTTTGGTATCTCCATAGATAAACCAGTGGGTACAAAAACAGACTCGCCCGGGGCTACAGTAATTTTCTCATCAAGGCAGGCATACAAATCAGCACCCGCCGCTTCGGCTGAACCATAGGTAGGAAGAATCGCGCCTTCTTTTAACTTTTTTACCGATACTTTCATATTTTACCCCTTTGTATCTAATCCAAATATTTATTCAAGAACGCTTGAACTGCATTTATATAGTTTTCTCGGTCGACAAGGAAGCTTGTTCCGTGCCCCGCGCCTTCTGCCAACAGAAGCTCCTTCGGGCCACTGCAGGCATCATAGCCTGCCTGCGTCATTTCACACGGGACAAAATCGTCCGCCGTTCCGTGGACCATAAAGACCGGCACCTTGCTGTTTTTCAGACTTCTTCGAGTGTCCTCCTGTGTAATGCCGAAACCACCGACCAATCTTGCGATCAGTTCAACTACACATAATGTAGGTGCAGCCGGCAGGTGGGTCACGCTGCGGAACACGCGAGCAAGAATGTCACGCGGCGATGTAAAGCCGCAATCTGCAATGATACCGTGAACATTCTCAGGAAGGTCTTTGTCTGCCAGATAAAGCATTGTAGACGCACCCATCGAAAGGCCGCTGAGAATAAGGGGATGCATTCCGTAATTATGATTGTGGAATGCAATCCACGATTGCATATCCCGACTTTCCTTCACGCCAAACGTGATGATTTTTCCTTCACTTTTCCCGTGAGCCCGTTGATCTGTCACAAGAATATTCATACCCAATTTATGGTACATATCGAATGCAAGGCTGAAATCCACCAGCTTACAGCTACGATATCCATGGGCAAACAGGATCGTACCGCGAGGATTTTCAACCTGCACCCAAAGCGCATGGAGCTTTAACCCGTCAAAACTATTCGTATACACATCCACAGCGTTATTTTCTTCCATAAACCTATGACCAATGCAGATGTTCTCATAATATTTGCCATAGGATGTCTTGCTGATTTCTTTTTCATCCAGCCAGTTTGGCTCTTTGCAACGAACACACGCAACAACGAACGTATATACACCACTGAAAAGAATCAGCAACACCAACGACAGCAACACATAAAGAACAATTGGCATTTTAACACGCTCCTTTTTCCGACGCGTATGCGCCGTCAAAATCCTATCTGTATTATACACAGATAATCGAAAAATGTAAAGTTTACTATCTTGCAATTTCCCCTATCAAAATTGCGAAATATCGGTTATAATAAGGAAAACAATATGCAGGAGGTCTATATGCCCTATTACTACTACGGATTTGATATGACATATCTTGTGATCGTACTTCCTTGTTTTCTGCTGGCGATGTTTGCCAATTTCAAGGTCAACAGCACATTTAAGCGCTATTCACAACAGATCTCGTCCCGACACATAACGGGTAAAGATGCTGCATACCGTGTACTTCAGGCTAACGGTGTTTCCAATGTGCGGATCGAGCGCGTCAACGGCAAATTAACAGACCACTATGATCCTAAAACCAATGTTATCAGGCTGTCCGATGCAGTTTATGACAGCGCATCTACAGCAGCCATCGGTGTAGCTTGCCACGAGGCCGGCCACGCTGTACAGTATGCCCATTCTTATTTCCCTATAAAACTCCGCGCCGCAATTATTCCTGTCACAAACATTGGCTCACGGCTTGCGATGCCACTGATCCTATTGGGTATCCTGTTCGGAACCCTTGGGAATTTCTCGTATAATTTGGTATATCTTGGCATCGCCTGCTTCTCCTTAAGCCTGATTTTCCAGCTGATCACTTTGCCTGTGGAGTTTAATGCCAGCCGCCGTGCAATGCAGGCCATTAGCGATGCCGGCATTCTTACAAACGAGGAAAAGCGTGGCGCCAGAAAAACGCTAACTGCAGCCGCTATGACCTATGTGGCCGCTGTCGCAGTTGCAGCAGCGCAGCTATTACGGCTGATCCTTCTTTTTGGCGATCGCAGGCGCAATGATTAAGACAATATTTTCCGCCCCGGTATTGACATCCGGGGCGGATTCTATTATACTTTTTAAGGTATGAAAAATATGAAAAGTAGGAGTGATTGCGCACAATGGCAGTAGGTAAGCACATACTGGGCAAGGGTAAATCTCGGCGTGTTTTTGGCACTTCCAAGGTGGGTGATCGAGGCCAGATCGTAATTCCGAAGGAAGCACGGGAATTGTTCAATATTAAGCCCGGTGACACCCTATTGATTTTGGGTGAAGAAGACAAAGGTCTGATTATTTCAAGGCCTGATCTGCTCCGTGATCTTGCTGATGAAATCTTTAACAATGACAAATAAGAGGTAGACAAAATGGAAGAATTGCTTGAACTATACAACACGATGGGCATTAGTCCCCGTGTCTATGCCTACGGTGAGGAGGCCCTTGTCAAATTGCAAGACCGCTTTGCCGAGATCGATAAAATTGCGGAACATAATCAGGCGAAGGTCATTGCTGCGATGCAAAAAAACCATGTTTCTGCGGCCTGCTTTGCCGCAACCACCGGCTATGGCTATGACGATGTGGGTCGCGATAACTTAGAGAAAGTCTACGCAGATGTTTTCCACACGGAAGCCGCATTGGTTCGTCCGCAAATCACTTGCGGCACCCACGCGCTGACCGTTGCGCTGTCGGCTAATCTGCTGCCCGGAGACGAGCTGCTCTCCCCTGTCGGTCTACCCTACGACACCCTGCAGGAAGTCATCGGTATTCGGGAAAGTCCTTGTTCTTTAAAGGAATACGGTGTCTCCTACAGGCAAGTCGATCTGTTGCCTGACAGTACATTTGATTATGATGCGATTCGTAAAGCAATCAATCCCAAGACAAAAATGGTGACTATTCAGCGATCCAAAGGTTATGCGACGCGTCCGAGCTTTTCTGTGCGGCAGATCGGTGAGCTGATCGCCTTTGTAAAATCTGTTAAGAGCGACATCATCTGTATGGTCGATAACTGCTATGGTGAATTCGTCGAAACCATCGAGCCTTCCGATGTTGGCGCAGATATGGTAGTTGGCAGCCTGATTAAAAATCCGGGCGGCGGACTTGCTCCCATCGGTGGCTATATTTGTGGCACAGAAGATTGCATCAAGCGTTGCGCTTTCCGACTTTCGGCGCCCGGTTTAGGTCAGGAGGTTGGCGCAAACTTAGGTCTTATGCCTGCTCTGTATCAGGGCTTCTTCCTTGCTCCCACAGTTGTTGCAGGTGCAGAAAAAGGCGCAATCTTTGCTGCTAATTTGTATGAACCCTTGGGCTTTAAGTGCGTTCCTAACGCTACTGAGAGCCGTCATGACATTATTCAAGCTGTAGAATTGGGCAGTGAGGAAGGTATGATCGCTTTCTGCAAAGGCATTCAGGCTGCAGCACCTGTGGATTCCTTCGCAACTCCCCTGCCTTGGGATATGCCCGGTTACAACGACAAGGTCATTATGGCGGCCGGTGCGTTTGTGCAGGGTTCTTCCATTGAACTGTCGGCCGACGGCCCTATTCGTCCCCCCTATGCTGTTTATTTCCAAGGTGGTCTGACCTGGTATCACGCAAAATTGGGTATTTTAATGAGCCTGCAAAAAATGGTCGATGCAGGACTTGTAAAAATATAGATTAAACGAGAGGTGTAAATGTATGGATTTCCAAACTATTCTGGCGAAAATTATCGAATTCAAATGGTTGATCTTCGCAATTGGTACCGCTCTTCTGTGGGGTACTGCAGAGCTTTTCTATAAAAAAGGTGCACAGCCTAATGAAAAGTATTCTCATTTAAAAATCTGTGTATGGGTCGGTGTGGTCATGGGCGCCCACGCCATCTTCACTCTGCTGACCCAAGATATCAACTACAACCCCATTAACATACTGGTATACCTACCTGTTTCTCTGTTTTACATCATTTCGATGGCATTCTCTTATTTTGGAATGCGGTTCCTTGAGGAATCCATTTCTGACCCCATTGAGAACACTGCAGGTGTCATTTGTGTTCTACTTTTTGCCCTATTTATGGGCGATGAATTTCACTGGCTTACCTGGCTTGCTGTTTGCGTAATCGCAGTTGGCGTTGTGGGTGTCAGTTATTTAGAAAACCGCGGCGAAACCCAAAGAAAAAAGACATACGGCAAAAAACTCGCCATCGTCGCCTTCTGTATGCCCTTTGTGTATGCGCTTTTGGATGCCTTTGGCACATTCTTTGACGATGCTTATTTCCTAGTGGAAGATATTGCAAACGCGCCTTTTGTTGATGTGACTGAAGAGACTATTGAAGCCGTCGCTAATACCAGCTACGAGCTGACCTTTGCCGCTTTTGCCCTGGGCCTGTTCATTTTTATGAAAGCAAAAGGTGTCAAATTTGGCCCTGTTTCTCAGAACAAGGACAAGGTTTTGGCGGCGGTGTTCGAAACCGCCGGTCAGTTTACTTATGTCTATGCTTTGGGCGCTGTAGATGCGGTTGCCGCGCCCATCCTCTCCTCTGTTTGCATTGTTTCTCTGCTGCTTTCCCGTATCTTCCTGAAAGAAAAACTTTCCTGGAAAACATATGCCTTTATTGCCGTTGTGATCATCGGTATTCTCCTGTTGGCAATCAGCGAGGAACTCTAAAATAGTATAAAACGGCTACCGATCACTCGGTAGCCGTTTTACTATAGGTTTCGATAAGTTTTTGCTTTTCTGCGCGTTTTAATTGTTTAACACTGTATTCCCGTTTCAGCGCATCAGAATGGGATTGACATTCCTCTTGATACACAAGCGTCAACGGTGATCTGCCGCGAGTGTATTTCGCGCCCTTGCCTGCCCTGTGTTGCGCAAGACGGTGTTCTAAATCATCTGTAATTCCCGTATATAAACTTCCATCTTTACATTGCAGAATATACAGAACCCAACTTTTCATCACAGTTTCTCATTTCCGGAGTTGCTCTTCAGCAAGCCATGCTTAATATCCCACAGCTTCTGAGACAGGTCCACATAGTAGTTATGGGGGTTGTCAAATCGCTTGACCTCGTCCCACAAAGTATCCACCTGCTCTAAGCAGTAAGCTCGTACCTGATGAATATCGGGACATTCATAGACGCACTCGCCGTTCTTGAAGATCGGCACTTGCAATTCCTTTGCGGTGAAATCGTAAACGGTCTTTGTCTTCCATGTCGCTTCCGGATCAAAGATCACCAGATCCTGCGTATCATCAACCGTTTCATCATACACGCACAAATAGTCGGCAATTGCCTTGCCGGTATCGTTACCATAGAAGCGATAGAGCTTTTTATAGTGGGGATTTGTAATCTTACCGATGTTCTCAGAAATCTTGATCTTCGGCGTAATCGTTCCGTCGGGATTCTCAACAGCAGTCAGCTTGTAAACGCCACCGAATACAGGCTCGGATTTCGCGGTGATCAAGCGCTCACCAACACCAAACATATCGATCTCGGCGCCCTGCTGGAGCAAATCGCGAATAATATACTCATCCAAGGAGTTAGAAACAGAAATCTTACATTCTGTCCAACCGGCGTCATCCAACATTTTTCTGGCCTTACGACTCAGGTAAGCCATATCGCCGGAGTCAAGCCGAATACCGCACTTAGTGATGCCCATAGGCTTCAACACCTCATTGAAGGCGCGGATCGCATTTGGAACACCGGACTTCAGCGTGTTGTAGGTGTCAACAAGAAGGGTTGCGTTATTGGGATACATCTGGCAGTAGGCCTTAAATGCATCGTATTCTGTATCAAACATCTGTACCCACGCGTGAGCCATTGTGCCGCCCGCATAAACGCCGAAAAGCTGGTCAGAGATCGTACAGGCAGTACCGTTACAACCGCCGATATAGGCAGCTCTGGCGCCCAGAATAGCCGCATCAGCACCCTGTGCACGACGAGAACCGAATTCCAGAACAGTTCGTCCGTCTGCAGACCGAACAACGCGATTTGCCTTGGTTGCGATCAAACTCTGGTGATTGATCGACAGCAGGATAAAAGTTTCGATCAGCTGGGCCTCAATAGCAGGCGCACGGATCGTCATAATGGGCTCCTTGGGGAAGATCGGTGTTCCCTCAGGCACAGCCCAAATATCGCCTGTAAAGCGGAATGTGGACAGATACTCCAGAAACTCTTCGCTGAACAATTTTCTGCCGCGAAGATACTCGATATCTTCCTTTGTGAAACGAAGGTTCTTGATGTAATCAATGATCTGCTCCAAGCCTGCAGCGATGGCAAAGCCACCACCATCGGGACACTGACGGAAGAATACATCAAAATAGCAGATGCGATCTTTATAGCCTTTTTCGAAGTAACCGTTACCCATTGTAAGCTCATAAAAATCACAAAGCATCGTCAAATTCAGTTTGTCATGAGCCGCCATAATCGTACCTCTCATTCGTAATAATAATTTAATTATAGGACAATGTACATTGAATTGCAACACTTTTTATTGACATATCCGAAAAGAGGGACTATATTTGTGTTATTAAAAAAGGAGGTGTTTTCGAATGGAAATCACAGTTGGAATGAAAGGCGAGGCAACCACAATTGTCGAGCGCGAGGATACCGCTGCTGAAATCGGATCCGGCTTACTTCTTGTGTACGCTACCCCGTGTATGGTCGCACTGATGGAAGGAGCTGCCTGCGAAGCAATTGCAGCCGCACTGAGCGAAGAAAAATCTTCCGTTGGCACTGCGCTGAACATTTCACACATCTCAGCCACACCTGTCGGATTGGAGGTCCGCGCCGAAGCGGTGGTTACAAAAGTAGAAGGCAACACCGTTTACTTTGATGTAGCTGCGTACGACGAAAAAGGCAAGATCGGCGAAGGTACTCACACCCGCGTTGTGGTAACCGCGCAAAGATTCCTGGATAGAGCCTATTCAAAGGTCTGAAGCAAAAGAAAGAAGGAGAAATTATGGGTAAAATAAGAGATTTCCTGAAACGGAAGAATATTATTTTTTCCGGTAAGCGTTACGGCATTGATGCGTTGGGAGCAATGGCACAAGGCTTGTTCTGCACACTCCTTGTTGGCACCATCCTCAATACGATTGGACAGCAGTTTCATATTGGCTTTTTGACCAAGGAAATTGTAAGCGGCTACACCATTGGAGGCCTTGCCTCGGCAATGGTCGGCCCCGGCATTGCTGTTGCCATCGGCTTTGCATTGGGTTGTCCTCCTCTTGTCCTGTTTTCGCTGATCCCCGTTGGCTTTGCCGCCAATGCAATGGGCGGCGCAGGCGGTCCTCTGGCAGTCTATTTTGTAGCGATCGTCGCTTCTGAATGTGGTAAGCTGATCTCAAAAGAGACAAGAATCGACATTCTGATCACGCCTGTCGTTACGATCCTTGTTGGTATCGGCCTGTCCAGCCTGATCGCTGCACCCATTGGTACAGCTGCAAAGGCCGTTGGCGAGGCTGTTATGTGGGCAACTGAGCTGCAGCCCTTCTTTATGGGTATTCTCGTTTCTGTGATCATCGGCATCGCGCTGACTCTACCTATTAGCTCTGCAGCCATTTGCGCTGCTTTTGGTCTGACCGGTTTGGCCGGCGGTGCTGCCGTTGCCGGCTGCTGCGCGCATATGATCGGCTTTGCGGTTATGAGCTTCAGAGAGAACCGCTGGGGCGGTTTGGTCGCACAGGGCATCGGCACAAGTATGCTGCAAATGCCTAACCTCGTCAAGAACCCCCGCTGCTGGATCCCCCCTGTTATTGCTTCTGCCATCACCGGTCCTCTGGCAACCTGTCTTTTCAAGTTGCAGATGAACGGCGCGCCTGTGTCCTCCGGTATGGGCACCTGCGGTCTTGTTGGTCAAATCGGTGTGTACACCGGTTGGGTCAACGACATTGCAGCCGGAACAAAAACTGCTATCACCGCAATGGATTGGGTTGGAATGATTCTGATCTGCTTTGTATTGCCGGCAGTTATCAGCCTCCTGGTTTGTGAACTCCTCAGAAAATGGAATTGGATCAAGCCCGGTGATTTAAAACTTGACCTCTAATTAACTGCAAAATAAAAGGCAGGCACCTTTTCAGGTGCCTGCTCTTTTTGTTGTTTTGTTATTTCTTTGCTGCTCTTCTCTTGTTGTACTTTTTGCAACAAACGCAGTAGTCAACCCCACACAACAGGCCGACAGCATCTTCCTTATACATTTGCAAGCCGATATCGTACAGTTCGCGCAGATCCATGCGGTAAAGCGTTGCCATACCGAAGGGTACTTCATGAATGTGCAAACCTCTTGCAATGGCTTCCTTATAGAACTTGCCGCTGAAGCCGGAATAGAAGGAACGGCAACCGCCCAAGTGCTTACGCAGATATGCGGTTTGTCTGAAACCGTTTTCGTCAATGTAAGCAACCAGCGCAGGATGCAGGAATTCTGCATCAGCCATATGCTCCAGGTAGTGCAGGAAGGTGTTGGAGCCGATGGTGCAGCCCAGGAAGACCACGGAGCCGTTCAGGTAAAGAGCCTTCTGCATGGGAGAATTCTCGCTTGCGGGATCATCCAGCAAATCGTGACCGGCCATACATTCCTTTGCTTTTGCGCCCATTGCGACCCATTCGTGGCTGACATGGCCGGAACGGAAAGAATCCGGCTTCTTCAGCATTGTTTTGGGCAGAACACCGGTGTTGATGGTCTTGTCTCTCAGGTGGCCGTCGGGACGGGTATCGTAAGGACGGAATGTGGTAGCCTTGTTGATAGATCCTTCAAAGCCCAAATAAGGTCTTGAGAATGCAGGTGCCATAAATGTGCCTGTGGGGCCGAGGGCAGCCTTCAGAGCATCAATCATCGCATCAGCACCGTTCTCCAAGTAACCCAAGCCGGACAGCGAGGAGTGAACCAAAAGGGTGTCACCCTCCTTAACGCCTAACGCCTTAAGCGCCTCGGTCAAATCGTCAGATGTCAACTTATTTTCGATCTCTACAGACAGATAGCCGTACTGCGCCAACTTCAAAGCAGTGTGCAAATAAACCTTGACCGTACCATCACCGTAGAGCATATTTCTGTCCCATTCAACTTCGCGCACAACATCCTGGAAGGTGTTTTTGCCGTTCATTCTGGACAGAATGTCTGCATAGTCGCCGTAAGTAATGCTGCCGGGCAGGCCGAATCGCTTGTCATCAGGAACATTTACCAGATCATGCGCGAATCCCCGTTCAGCCCGGTCAAAGACAAAGTTAGCGGCATAATCGTACCACGCACGAGAAACATTGACCTCAGGGTTTTCGGTCTCGGGAATTACGATCTGCTTGCATGCTTCCTCGATTTCGGGAATATCAGCATAAATCTTCAGGCCGCGAATCTTGGTGCATTCGCGCTCGCGGATAAAGTCCATACGAGCAGCCAAATCTGTGCCACCGCGAACACGAACCTTTGCCGCTTTCTGCAACGCTTCATTGGCCCGTTCTACAGCCTTGGGAAGCAGTTCACGAATTTCATCTGCGGTTGTAAGAGCAAGGCTACGGATCAAATCACCAATAACGGACAGAGGCTCTAAGAATCCATCCACATCCAAAGTAGATTCATTTTGGGAAGAGTGGTGGTGATAACCTTGACGGCAATGGCGCAGCCAAACAGTGGGCAGACCCACAGAAGCGTCGCTCATAAAGTTATCGTCGCCGTAGAAGTTATCGAAATCAACATAGGTATACTCAGGATACACTTCGCTGAAACGATCGATTGCAGTACGCATCAAGACATTACCCACGAAACCGGGCAAATCGGGTGCTTCACAAACAAGGATTTCCTTGCACCATGTTTTATCCGTTGCGGAGGCAATACCATCTGTATTCACTGCGCCAATGCAGCGCTTGGACAAGTCACCGCCATAGGTCTCAGCCACGGCAGACATACCGTACATTTCAGAAGCAAAAACAAGGCGAATGCCGTACTTCAGTTTGATCTTGCCCTCGTCCTGCATCTTCTTTAGGGACTTAAGAATTGCGATAGAGCCGATAACACCATTGGAGTTATCGTCAATCAGAGGCTCGTACAGGTGGGACAGGACCCAAACTTCCTTGTCTTCCTCGCCGCGAAGCAAACCGGTAGTGGCATATTGCTTGGTCTCGTAGCGTCTGCCGTCACAGGTGGCGTGGACTCTGACGCCACCGCCTTCGCAACCGCGGCGCAGGGAGAATGCTACTCTGGGGGAAACTTGATAGGAAGTGAAATCTCTATCCTTAAGGGTAGCAACCCAGGAACCGGATTCGGTGTTGGCATTGCACCAGTACACGGCATCAATATCAGTGGTAATACCTTCTTCCTGGAAGTCGGAAATCCAGCCGATCGCGCCCAAATCCAGCATCATCTTAATGATAGCGCCGCAAGGACGAGTAGTCTGATTCAAAAGAACAAATGCGCCTTCCACATCGGTGCCGGCCTTCATCTGGCTTTCAGTTACCACATAGGCATCGATACCGCCTTCAGGCAGTGCAACGGAGTGTTTCGCAACGGAAAGAGGTTCTTTCTCATAATCGCAGATATATGTGCCGTCATAAGCACCACCGCCGGAAATTACATACAATTTGCCTTCGGTGCAGTCCCAACCAATGGGGCAGGTCTTGTCCTGATAAACGGTCTTGCCGTCAGCCGGGAACTCCAGAAGTTCGGCTTCGAAGCCTTCTGCCTTCATCAGTTCGTAAGCATACCGTGCAGCCTTCTCGTAGTAAGGGAAGTTTTGCTTCCGCTCAAGGCGATACAGGTTGATCAAGTGCTCCTTGATCCATTCTTTGTCAAAATCAGCCAGAAAGTCCTTTACTAAGTTCATAATTGTCCCTCCAAATTATGTTTATTATAGTTTGCTCATGGCAATTTTGCTTTCGTTCAGCTGGGTAATCAAGTCTCTTGCTTTCTCTGCCTTCTCGCGAATATCGGCGACAACTGCCTCAGGTGCGCGAGAGGTAAAGTTTTCATTATTCAGTTTGCTTTCCAAGCTCTGCAGATTCTTCTCAGCCTTCTCCAATTCCTTCTCAATGCGTTCCAGTTCCTTGGCTACATCAACCAACTGGCCCAAAGGAATATACAGCTTGGCAATATTCGTGGTGCAGCAGACCATACCGTCCAAATTCTCCGGCTCTTTATCCAGGACGGAGACTTCATCGGCATAGGCAAGACGCTGGATAAAGCCTTCACCTTCGATGAAGATGTTGGGTTTGGAGGTGTAAACATACAAAGCAGCTTTCTTAGAAGGCGGGACATTCATTTCTGCTCTGCGGTTACGAATGGCGCGAATGGCTTCCATAACGGATTCCATCAGATCCTCTTCCTGTAGGAATTTCAGCTCCTCGCTGTATTGCGGCCACTGGGCAACGATCAGCGCGTCACCCTCGTGGGGCAGGCTCTGCCAGATCTCTTCGGTAATGAAGGGCATAAACGGATGCAGCAAACGCAGGGTTTGATCAAGCACATAAACAAGCACCTGAAGCGCTGTCTGCTTCTGATCAGCGTCCTCGCTGTAAAGTCTTGCCTTGGTCAGTTCGATATACCAGTCGCAGTAGGTATCCCACAGGAAGTCGTATACCTTCTGTACTGCAATGCCCAACTCATACTTCTCGAGGTTGTCTGTAACTTCAGCGATCAGCGCATTCAGCTTGGACAAAACCCACTTGTCAGCGATAGTCAGCTTATCTGCGGAAGGCAATTCATTCTTTGCATCCTCGCTCAAGTTCATCAGCACATAACGACTGGCATTCCACAACTTGTTTGCAAAGTTACGCATAGCCTCACAACGCTCCACATAGAAACGCATGTCGTTACCGGGTGCGTTGCCGGTAACCATATTCATACGCAGTGCGTCGCAGCCGTACTTTTCGATCATTTCCAGCGGATCGATGCCGTTGCCCAGAGATTTGGACATCTTCCGACCCTTATCGTCACGGACAAGACCGTGGATCAAAACGGTGTGGAAAGGTGTCTTTCCGGTGTGCTCACAGCCGGAGAAGATCATTCTGGCGACCCAGAAGAAGATGATGTCATAGCCGGTAACCAGAACATCCGTAGGATAGAAATAATCCAAATCCTCAGTCTTTTCAGGCCAGCCCAATGTTTCAAAGGGCCACAAAGCAGAGCTGAACCAGGTGTCCAAAACATCGGGGTCACGCTCAATGTTGGTGCAGCCGCACTTCTCGCACTTGCAGGCATCGTCACGGGATACGGTAATATGACCGCACTCTGCGCAGGTCCATGCAGGAATCTGATGACCCCACCAAAGCTGACGGGAGATACACCAGTCGCGGACATTTTCCATCCAGTTCAGGTAAGTCTTAGTGAAGCGCTCGGGAACGAACTTGGTCTCCCCTTCCTTCACAACGCGAAGAGCTTCCTCAGCCAGCGGCTTCATCTTAACGAACCACTGTGCAGAGATAATGGGTTCAACATCGTTATGGCAGCGGTAGCAGGTGCCGACATTGTGGGCATGGTCATCAACCTTGACAAGATAACCCTGCTCCTCCAGCTCTGCAACAATCACCTTACGAGCCTCATAGCGATCCAAACCCTCGTATTTGCCGCCGTTGCTGTTAACAACACCATTGTCATCCAGAACACGGATCACTTCCAAATTGTGGCGCAGACCGACCTCAAAGTCGTTGGGGTCATGGGCCGGAGTCATTTTCACGCAGCCGGTGCCGAACTCCATTTCGGCATAATCGTCGGCAACGATGGGAATTTCCTTGTTGACCAAGGGCAGCATAACTTTCTTGCCGACGATGGAGGTATAACGCTCATCGTTGGGGTTGACGCACACGCCGGTGTCGCCCAGCATCGTTTCAGGACGGGTGGTTGCCACAACCACATCACCGGAGCCGTCAGCCAAGGGATAGCGGATATGCCACAGGTGGCCGGGCTTATCCACATACTCAACCTCTGCATCGGACAGAGCAGTTACGCAGTGAGGACACCAGTTAATAATACGGCTACCCTTATAGATAAGGCCCTTCTCGTAGAGGGAAACAAACACTTCGCGAACTGCATTGGAGCAGCCTTCATCCATCGTGAACCGCGCACGATCCCAATCACAGGATGCACCAAGCTTCTTTTGCTGCTCAACGATACGGTTACCATATTTGTGCTTCCAGTCCCAGACCTTCTCAAGGAACTTCTCGCGGCCCAGATCGTAACGGGTCAGGCCTTCCTTGCGAAGCTCCTCCTCGACCTTAATCTGGGTTGCAATACCGGCATGGTCCACACCGGGAACCCACAGCGCGTTATAGCCCTGCATACGCTTGAAGCGAATCAGGGTGTCCTGCAGGGTTGCGTCCATTGCGTGACCCATATGCAGCTGGCCGGTAACATTGGGAGGGGGCATAACAATAGTGAACGGCTTTGCATCTTTCGGCTTATTGGGCTTGAAATGGCCGTTCTCCTCCCACATTTTATAAATTTCGTTTTCAACTTGTTGGGGTTCGTAAACCTTAGGTAATTCTCTTCTCATTTGACCTCCTAAAATAAAAAAGTCCTGAGCCGTAGGCTCAGGACGAAAAGTACTTTTCCGCGGTACCACCTGAATTTCCGCAAAATGCGGACTCTCTTTTGCTGTAACGGGCAGACCCGTGCTTTCCTACATAAGGTTCAGAAAGCAAGCTCCGGGACGACAATTTGCATGGCCTACGTATGCTTACACCAACCGCACACTCTCTAGGGCAAGGCTTCACACAAAAACTTCCCATCAACGCATTCATTTGTTACCGCCAAAATAACATAAACAGGCATAAAAGTCAAGCAAAATCAACCATTTGCCTGCAATTTATTTGCACAAATTGATTTGTCGCATTTTATCACGAATTTCAAGCAGATCTTCGAATGTCTCCGGCCTCTTGGACAGGTCACGAAGCAGCGCCGACGGATGATACAGCGCCGTCATCCATATGCCGTTTCGCTGGATCCAAGTGCCGTGTTCACGGGTGATCCGATACTCCGGATCAATAATCCTGCGAGCGGCTATTCTGCCAAGGCAGACGATGATTTTAGGCTGAATCAGGGCAACCTGATTACGCAAGTAGTCGATACAGGCATCCTGCTCATCGTCCTGCGGATCTCTATTGTGAGGCGGACGGCATTTTACGATATTGGCAATATAGACCTTACTTCTGTCAAGGTCAATAATAGACATCATATCATCCAGAAGCTTTCCGGCAGGGCCGACAAAGGGTTCGCCCTGTATGTCCTCCTGTTCACCGGGGCCTTCTCCCACAAAGAGAACATCCGCATTTTTGTTGCCAACGCCGAAGACGACATTCGTCCGACCACTGCACAATTTGCACTTGTTGCATTGCAGACACGATTGCTCCAGTGCTTCCCAGTTGTCCATTATCTGCTCCTTCTGCGATTTCTGCTGTTACGCAGGCTCTGCTTTCGCTGGCTGGCGTGGCGAACGAAACGAATGGTGCCTCTGACAAGCACGAACAAAACACCAAGACCAACAATACCACCGACGATCCACAGAATGATGGTGATCGCTTTTGTTCCGCCGGCACGATTGTTATTGTTCTCGTCGGCAATGTAGATATCCACGCTATTCATTGCATACAACTCTGTTTGTCCGATACACAGAGTACCGTTCCAAACTTCAACTGTCGCAAGTCTGTCGCCTTTTTTGATCGGCGCACTTAAACCTTCGGCATCGATGTAACGATAGATCAGATGTTCTGCGCCGACATTTTCGGGAACAACAGTAGACAAGGCCGTTTTCGTTCCGAGAACCACATCACATTCGCCGTTCAGAACGCTGCTTTGCTGAAGTGCCTGGTTTTCATGGAACACCTGCACAGGCTTATAGCCTTCAAAGCCCTTATCCAGCAGTTTCGTGGTTTCGGTATATCCGCCGTAGACACGGGTGGTGTAGCCATCCTCCTCATACTGAGATTTGGACCCGATCATAATGCAGATGAGTTCCATATCTCCAACCTTCGCAACAGAAGCAAGGCTGTTCGATCTGTCGTTTGTGATAGCGGTACGGCTGCCGGTAACGCGAGCGTCAAAGTAAATCTCCATATCCTCTGTGCAAATGAGGAAATTCTTAGAAACCAGATTCCGTTCACCGGCCTTATTGGTTGCCGGAACGGTGTAACGGGTCGTACCAAACAGTTCGCGGAACTGCTCATTCTGCAGGGCCTTCGATAAAATTCTGGTCATATCCCGCGCGGTCGTATACTGATTTGCATCGTGCAAACCATGAACATTGGTGATATTGGTGCCTGTGCAGCCAAATTCTGTGGCATAACGGTTCATCTCCGCCACAAACTTGGTCTGATTGCCCATTACATAATTGGCCAAAACTACCGCTGCGTCATTACCTGAGGAAACCATCATACAGTACAAAAGGTCTCGTAGCGTAAGCACCTCGTCGGCTTTAAGCTCAACCACAGCCGCATCGGCCGGGAGCGTTGCAAGAACTTCAGACCGCACCGTTACCACATCGTCAAGGTTGCCGTTTTCCAGCGCCACTAACGCGGTAAGGATTTTAATCAAACTAGACGGCGGTACTTGTGTATCTGCGTTAAATGCATACATCAAGGTATCCGTATTGGTTTCGTAAAGGATCATTGCTGTGGCGTTATTAATCAGCTTTGCATTGCCAAGAACAGGTATCTGGCCATCGATTGAGTGACTGCCGCTGATTTGGGCAGTATTCCCTATGCTGTCCACTGCAAGAACAGGCTGTATGCACAGCGCTGCGATCAGTATCAGACTTAAAATGCGGATAATTTTCATATTCTTCCCTCTATTTATTGCACACTGTACTTGTGTGGTAGCAATTTCTCGTGTATAATGCATTATAACAGTTTTTTAGAAGCTAGTCAATGCAGGAGGCGCCACAAATGAAGAAACCTTATTGGATACTGATCGGCATAACTTGTGCTTTTATTTGCGTGATCCTGGGTATATTTATCGGCAGAAATCTGTCTGACACCCATCTAGCCATCAACAGCCCCGGTGGTACGAACATCGAAATTAGCCAAAGCAGCCAAACAGACGAGACCGTCTCATCCGAATCTGAAATAAAGGATGGCAAAATCAACATCAACACAGCAACAGCGGAGCAGCTGCAGCTGCTTCCCGGTATTGGTGAAGTTATTGCACAGAGAATTGTGGATTACCGCACCGAGTCCGGTCCTTTCAAATCTGTGGATGACCTGTTAAATGTCAGCGGAATCGGCGAAACAAAGCTAGAGCAAATAAGGCCATATGCAAAGGTAGAGTAACGGAGGCAACGCAATGAAATTCATTTCTTGGAATGTTAATGGTCTGCGCGCCTGCATGCAAAAAAGCTTCCTCGATTTCTTCAATGATGCAAAGGCAGATTTTTTCTGTCTGCAGGAAACAAAATTACAGGCAGGTCAAATTGAACTTGACCTGCCCGGCTACCATCAATATTGGAACTACGCTCAGAAAAAAGGTTATTCCGGCACGGCTATTTTTGCACGCACAGAACCGCTGTCGGTTACTCTTGGTATCGGCGTAGAGGAACTGGATGACGAGGGGCGTGTGATCACCCTCGATTACCCCGAATACTATCTTGTCACCTGCTACACGCCAAATGCACAGCGGGAATTAGCACGAATTGACCACCGTATGAAGTGGGAGAAAGCCTTTGCAGAATATTTGCATTCCCTTGACAGCAAAAAGCCTGTTGTCATTTGTGGGGATTTGAATGTGGCCCATCAGGAGATCGACCTGAAGAACCCCTCCTCCAACAGAGGAAATGCAGGCTTTTCCGATCAGGAGCGCGGCTGCTTTTCTGATCTTTTAGCCGGAGGCTTTACTGATTCCTTTCGCCACCTGAACCCGACCGAAACCGGCGCGTACACTTGGTGGAGCTATATGTTTAATGCACGACAAAACAACGCCGGCTGGCGCATTGACTATTTCCTTGTGTCTGACCGAATTGCCGACAGAATTCAGAAAACCCCTATTTTTAAAGATATTCTGGGTTCCGATCACTGTCCTGTGGGTATTGAATTGGATCTATAACGATAACGGAATCCTCACTTCTGAAATAGGCAGATTCCAACTCTTCTATTGCCGGAAATGGTTTCCCGGTTTCAACAGGCACTTCCCTACTGTTATGTTTAGTTTGCTGCTCACCCTGCTTAACCAGAGAGAATCTGCAATTGTCCGCATTCAGTTTTTTGGCCGGAATGCGTGATGTTAAGGTAAATCGGTTTTCCTCTGGCACACAAATGCCGAGGTCTACGGTGTTTTTATCATCGCACACAACGATTCTATGGATTCCCTCCGTGCTGATTTTACAGTTGCAGTATATACGGTAGTATAGCCCCTCTTGCTGAATTTGCGCCGTCCCGACGCAGTTCTCCTTATCAAAGATCTGAAACAAAATAACACCCCCTTACAGCAAATTTATGCTATAAGGGGGTGTTTCATTACCTTTGCTCATTCAATCCAAAGCTGACTGCGATCGCATCATCCACCGCGGCCATTTGCTGATCGCCAAGATGTCCCATATGCTCCCGAAGGCGCCGCTTATCTATGGTGCGGATCTGCTCCAAAAGGATGACCGAATCCTTGCTCAGGCCCACGCTGCCGCCTGCAATGTTGATATGGGTGGGAAGTCTTGCCTTCCCGGTTTGGCTTGTAATAGCCGCCGCAATGACTGTGGGCGAATGGCGATTGCCCGTATCGTTTTGTACGATCAGGACCGGCCGGGTCCCTCCCTG
>JAZLCU010000071.1:0-2244 GCA_045614325.1 Faecousia sp.
TTCCTTGCAGTGCTCTTTGGTCCAAGCCAGAGCCTTCTGGTAGTCTTCCTCGCAGTAGATGCCTTCTTCCATACGACGCAGGATCTCGACCTCGTCAACGGACTCAACACGCATGCCGAAGTACTCTTCCAGCATATCCTGGTCCATGATGGAGCCGGCGATACCCATACACTGGGAACCGATCTGCAGGTAGGACTTGCCACGCATAGTAGCAACAGCAACGGCAGCGCGGCCGAAGCGCAGCAACTTTTCCTTTACATCCTCGGGCATCTGGGTAACCTGGTCACGGTCCTGAACTTCGTGGCCGTAGATACCGAAAGCGGGCAGACCCTTCTGTGCGTGGCCGGCCAAAACGGCAGCCAGGTACACAGCACCGGGACGCTCGGTGCCGTTGAAGCCCCAAACACCCTTAATGGTGTGAGGATCCATATCCATAGTCTCGGAGCCGTAGCACCAGCAGGGGGTGACGGACAGAGTGATGGATACGCCTTCCTTCTTGAACTTGTTAGCGCAAGCAGCAGCCTCGGGAACGCGACCGATGCAAGTGTCAGCCATAACGACCTTCACGGGTTCGCCGTTGGAGTAGAACAGGTTCTCTTCGAACAGCTTCTTTGCGGATTCGGCCATTGCCCAAACCAGGGGCTCCAGAGATTCACGCATCATCTGAGGGCCACGACGGCCGTCAACGATGGGGCGAATGCCAATTACGGGATAATCGCCAACATATCTGTTGTTTGCCATATTTATTTCCTCCATAATAAAAATTCAGTATCTATAAAGACGCCAGTAGCGTTTTATACATTATTAAAATTATTCTTTGGTTATGCGGCAGTTTAGCTGGGCTATACGGCTTTTTCCGTTGTAGCCGTCAAGCCTGTCCAGAAGCAACTGCGCAGCGGTCTGACCGATCAACTGGTCCGGCTGCTGAACAACGGGCAGGGGAGGTTTCATCATAGAGCAGGTCTCCACAGAATCAAAGCCAAACACGTCGAAGTCCTCAGGGATCCGCAGGCCCCGTTCACGGGCAGCAGTAATAAAACCCAAAGTAATATCGTAGTTTGTTGTAAACACAGCTGTAGGACGCTCCGGCAGATGCATCAGTCGCTTGCAGCCCCGATAGCCGGTGGCAAAGTCGTTTTCCTCACTGATCACCAGATCGTCATCATAAAGAATACCGGCGTCGGACAAGGCCCGGAGATAGCCGACCATACGCTCCTTTGCGGTGTACACGGATTTGGGACCGGTGATGATGGCGATCCGGGTGTGGCCGCGAGCGATCAGACTGTTAACAGCATCATAAACAATGGATGCGTTGTCCACCAAGACTGCGTCTGCATCAATACCGGGAATGATCCGGTCGATCTGAACGATGGGAATACCGCAGTTTGCGGTCAGCTCTTTGTATTCGTCAAAAGACAGATCCTCCGGTGCGTACACCAAACCGTCAATGCCACAAGTGAGCATAAACTTCAGATTGTCCCGTTCAAGACCGTGGTTTGCACCGTAAGAGGAGATCAAGCAGTGATAGTCCCGTTCGCGCATGGCTCTGGAAAGTGCCATCACGACATTTCCGTAGAAGGGGGCTGTCATATCCGGCAGGAGCACGCCAACGCTGCGGTTGCGCTTGGTTTTTAAGCCGCGGGCAAAGGGGTCGGCGTGGTAGTCAAGGGTTTCGATGGCCTCACGAATGGCTTTTGCGTTTTCCTCGCGCACATGTCCGCCATTTATGTATTTAGATATAGTGGAAGGCGCAACACCGGCCATACGCGCTACATCCTTAATAGTAGCCACCAGATTCACCCCCATAATCCTTTAAAATACGAATCGATTCGCGCAAAAAGCGTAAAACGATGCTGTTGATATCAATATAATATAAATATTTTTTTGTGCTGTCAATACAATTTTTGAAAAAATGTGTTGATTTTTTTAGGAAAGTTTATTATAATACACTCGTAGACCAAAATTACGGCCCTGCGCAGGTAATAGTGCAAAAACGAACCGATTCGTTTTTGTGCAATACATACAAATGGTGTAAAAACGGTTAAAAAAAGAAACAAAATGTATCTTTTGGGGCGTCTTTCCCTGAAATACATTTGTAATTCGAAGAAAAATACAGACTTTTATAAGCGTGTTTTTGATACAATCAATATATGTAAGAAAGGTGAAAAAGGAATGGGCGAAACAATTCTGAACATGCAAGGCATTCAGAAATATTTCTCCGGCGTTCACGCGCTTAAGGGCGTG
>JAZLCU010000072.1:0-5330 GCA_045614325.1 Faecousia sp.
TGTTTGGCCACTTTGTCTTCCTAAGCCCGCTTGGCCTCCGACTTGATCTGGAGGCCATCAAGACCGCAGGTGACGAGCTGCAGAAGGCCTTCCACCCCATCGCAGCTAAGCTGTATCAGAATGCCGCTCCTCAGGACGGTAACTGCGGCGGCGATTGCGGCAACTGCGGCGACGACGGTGTTGTTGACGCTGACTACCAGACTGTTGACTGATTCAAAAACCGAGGGGCGGTGACCGCCCCTCGCTTTTGACCTTATAAAACCCCCTTTATACAAGGAAGGCAAATGTTATGGCAGAAGAAAAACGTGACTATTATGAGGTGCTGGGCGTTGAGAAGAACGCCAGCGCCGATGAAATAAAGAAAGCCTACCGCAAGGCGGCTATGAAATACCACCCGGACCGCAATCCCGGCGACAAGGAAGCGGAAGAGAAGTTCAAGGAGTTGGGCGAGGCCTACGAGGTTCTGTCCGATGACGAAAAGCGCTCCCGTTATGACCAGTTCGGTTTTCAGGGCGTCGACCCCAATTTCGGTGCCGGCGGCTTTGGCGGCGGTGGCTTCGGCGGCGGTTTCGGCTTTGGCGATTTGGGCGATATTTTCGGCGACATTTTCGGTGGTGGCGGTTTCGGCGGCGGCAGCCGTCGGCAGAGCACCCAAAATGCCCCCCGTCGCGGCGAAAATGTGCTTTCCCAGCTGGAGCTGACCTTTGAAGAAGCCGCCTTCGGCGTAGAAAAGGAAGTGGCTGCCCAGCGGATCGAGAACTGCGCCGTGTGTAACGGTTCCGGTTCTGCCGATGGGGAGACAGAGACCTGCTCCCGTTGCCATGGCACCGGTCAGGTTCGCACCACCCAGAATTTTATGGGTATGCAGATGCAATCCACAACCACCTGCCCCCAGTGCTCCGGCCGTGGCAAGATCATCAAGAACCCCTGTAACACCTGCCGTGGTAAGGGCAAGGTGCGCCGCACACAAAAGATCAAGGTCAGTGTGCCTGCCGGCATCAATCACGGACAGACCGTCCGGGTTCGAAACGAGGGCTGCGTAGGCTTTAACGGCGGCCCCAACGGCGACCTGATGGTGGATATTTACATCAAGCGCCATCCTCTGTTTGAAAGAGATGGCATCAATGTCTATTGCGAAGTGCCCATCACCTTCTCTCAGGCGGCCTTGGGCGCAGAGATCGAAGTGCCTACCTTGGACGGCAAGGTTAAGTACGAGATCCCCGAAGGCACACAGACCGGCAAGGTCTTCTCCCTGTCCGGCCACGGAATCCCCGTTCTCAACAATTCTAAGCGCCGCGGCGATCACCGCTTTACGGTGGTGGTGGAGACGCCCACCAAGCTGACGAAAGAGCAAAAAGAGCTGCTGCGTAAGCTGGATGCTACGCTGGAAGTGAAATCCAGCCCCCAGCGGAAGAAATTTTTTGATACGATCAAGGACTTTTTTGATTAAATGTGATATTTGTCACATAACTTTTCCAAAATTTGTGGTATACTAACCGTAGAAAACAAAACAAGGAGGAAAAGACAATGTCTGTTCTGCATATTACAAAAGATACCTTCGAAAGAGAAGTTTTGGGCGCTGACAAGCCTGTTTTGGTGGACTTTTGGGCACCGTGGTGCGGCCCCTGCCGTATGGTTTCTCCCATCATCGACGAGATCGCCGAGGAGCGTGAGGACATCAAGGTCTGCAAGATCAATGTGGACGAGGAGCCGGACCTGGCAAACCGCTATCAGGTGATGAGCATTCCCACCCTGATGGTGTTCAAAGACGGCGAACTTGTCAAGCAATCTCAGGGCGCTCGCCCCAAGCCTCAAATCTTAGATATGATCTAAAAAAGAACCCCGCTCCTGAACGGAGCGGGGATTATTTTTTATGCTTATTTTGCGGCTTTTGCCAGTTTTCTTTCTTCTTTGGTTTTGCAGAATTTTTCCAGCTGAGGAACCAGCAGCAGGCAGATCAGCGCAGCGGTGAAGCCGCCGTTGTACAGGCAGAAGCCGCCGTGCATATCGGGAACTGCGGTGACCAGCAGGTAGTGCAGACCGCCGGCCAGAATGCCGTAGCCGAAGCCGTATTTGCCGGAAACGGGGGACATACCGTTTGCGTAGCACAGACCGATCAGAATGCTCTGATTGCCGATGGTCAGGGCGTAGGCTTCCGTGCCGCCCAGCAGCTTGTAGATCCAGCCGAACAGGAAAGAAGTGACCATATAGCCAACCATAATGGGCAGGACATTCCAGGGATGAGAGCCGGAGTTGCAGGTGGAGAGCATACAGAACACGATGCCGAAGGTCATACCGGTCCAGACATCCTTGCCGTCAATTGCGCCGGCTAAGTTAAAGTAACCGACGATCATCAGACCGAACAGGCCCACATTCATCAAAAACGGTGCGTAGCCATATTTGGAGGTGAAGCACACGCCGTGGCCGGAGTCCTTCAAAAGCGCCCAGTAATCCTTAGGCTTGCAGCCCATCAGAAGCGCAAACACGATGCAAAGAGCAAACACAGCGATGCTGAAAATGTTCGCGCCCATCTGCAAGGTCACATCCGGAGCGGCCATAGTGGACAGGCCCAGCGCAGCGGGCGTTTTGCCCAGCATCACATTGTAGAGGGCTGCCCGCAGGAAAAATGCGGTCATGCCGATGGGAAAGGCAGCGGAGTAGTGGTCATAACCCTTGTGGATATTGGGGGCGTGGGCAAGACCGGCAGGCAGGAAAAAGCCGATCACAAGGCCAATGAACAGAGCAAGGCCCAGGCCCAGCCAGTTAAAGCCCATATAGTCAATTCCGGGATAGCGGAACAGAAGATCCGAGATCAGTGGGGCGATACCGGTGGAGTAGAGCATAGCGTTGGACATAGCGCCCAACTTCTCCTTCTTCACAGCGGCATACAGGAAAACGCCCAAAACGGTGGGGATCGCGTTCAAAAGGTTAATGCCCCAAGAGCCGAAGCCAATGGTCAGCAGCACGCCCAAGGTGGTGACCTGATTGGGCTTTGCGCCGGGCAGGCAGACAAGCAGTGTGCAGAACAGACCCACCAAGCCCATATTCAGGAAGGTGGCGGAGAAGCCGCCAAGGGCAAAGTAGTTGGTGGAGATCTTACAGGTCTGAGACATAATTTTCCACAGACCGGTGAACATGCTGCTTCTGTCGGGCAGGATCGCAGCGGCGATCAAAAAGCAGACGCTGACGAAGGCAAAGAACAAACGCAGGAAATTACCTTCGGACAAACTGTTGATTCTCTTCATTTTTCATCCCTCTTTTCAAAAAAAGCACGGACGGGCGGGACGCCCGTCCGTGTTTGCTAACCAGATTATACCTTTTCAGCAGCCTCAACAACGTGCTTCATCAGAACGCTGGTGGTAACGGCGCCAACACCGCCGGGAACGGGGGTGATCGCACCAACGATGGGCTCGACCTCGTCGAACACGCAGTCGCCGGACATACCGCCCTTGCCCTTGGAGGTGATCTTCTCGGGGTTCCAGTTCATAGAAACGTCGATGACGATCTGACCCTCGCGGACAAAGTCCTTAGTCAGGCTGCCCAGCACGCCGGCTGCGGTCACGATGATGTCTGCGTTCTTGCAGATTTCAGCGGTGTTCACAGTACGGGTGTGGCAGATGGTCACGGTGGCATTCTTAGCCATCAGCATCATAGCGGCAGGCTTGCCAACTACGAGAGAACGGCCGATGACAACAGCGTTCTTGCCCTTGCAGTCAATGCCGTAGTGATCCAGAATTTCCATACAGGCGGCGGGGGTGCAGGGGGCGTAGCCCAGATCCTGACCTTCGAAAACGCCGGCATTACTCATATGGGTCATGGAGTCCACATCCTTAGCAGGAGCCAAGCGGTTGCAGATCTCGTCCTGATCGTTCTTCAGGTGCTTGGGCAGGGGACGGAACATCAAAACGCCGTGAACGGAAGCGTCTGCGTTTACTTCGTCGATGACCTTCAGCACATCTTCCTTGGAAGCGTCCTCGGGCAGAATGTAGTTCTTAACGGCCACGCCGACTTCCTCAGCGCGCTTGGTTGCGCCCTTTTCGTAGGAAAGGTCGGAGGGGTTCTCACCCAGACGGATGATGCCCAGAGTGGGAATGATGCCCTTTTCCTTCAGGGCGTTGGTACGGGTCTGCAGAGAAGCGACCAGCGCTTCGTTGACCTCTTTACCCAGCAATTGCTTTGCCATAGGTTATATCTCCTTAATATGTATTGTATCTGCGCCCTATTATGACAAAAAGGGCGGGGAAAATCAATAAGAAATCTTAATGAAATTAATAGTTTTAAACTATCAATCCAACAACCTTGAAAACGTATCGATACCGAGCGGGTCAGGGAAGTAACGACGCTCTCGGCACCAAGCACGAAATGTGAGCAGCGACACGCTGCATTACTGGCCGAAGCCGGCCTTGACCTCGTTGAAAATCTCGTCAGCCATTGCGCAGTACTTGTTCAGCATGCCGTTGGCCTTTGCGTTCATTTCTTCGGCGGTCTCGCGGTTCTTCAGGCTCTTGGTGTTGATGAACACATTGAGGGAAGCGGCCTGCAGAGCGGCCTTGCAGCAAACAGCGCCGCAGCCGGCGTCGGAAACAGCCAGGCGGCTGCCCTTAGCAGCGAAAACAGCGATGTACTCAATAGCTTCGCAGCACAGTTCCATAATCTTCATGGGAGTGGAGCAGGCGATGATGGTAGCCTCTTCCATAACGGCATCACGGTTGGGGTCGTCCTTGGGGATGCCGTAGGCCTTAGCCAGAGGCAGGAAGTTCACTTCGTCAGCCTCGACCTGATTCAGAAGCTCGGTCTGCAGAGCGTCGCACTTTGCCTTCAGAGCGATGATCTCGGCTTCTACTTCAGCGTACTTCTTTTTGCCGACAGTCAGGGAGCCGACCATGTTGCCCAAAGCGGTGCCGATTGCGCCAACCAGAGCAGCTGCGCCGCCGCCGCCGGGTGCGGGAGCGTCGGATGCCAGAACTTCCACAAATTTGCGGCAGGTTTCCATTGTCATATCCATAGTTATGTATCTCCTAAATGCATTTTTTCGTCATTGCGAGGAGGCCGCAGGCCGACGTGGCAATCTCTGTCAATAAGATGGGGATTCCCACGCCAGTCTGCAGACTGGCTCGGAATGACCTGTGTTTTGTAAATGTCCCAAAAGGCAGAGGCGGCAAGCCGCCTCTGCTTTGGGTTTATAAATCAATTAGAACAGGCCGGAGACCTTACCGGTTTCGGTGTCAACGTCAACGCGGCGGTAAGCGGGGTCAGCGGCAGTACCGGGCATCATGGAGATGGTGCCGGCCATGGGGCACAGGAACTTGGCGCCGCCGTACTCCAGAATG
>JAZLCU010000073.1:0-35495 GCA_045614325.1 Faecousia sp.
CGTTTTTTCTTTTTATCAGGTGTTCTCCAACTCCAGCAGCGCGGCCACACGGGAAATGAATTCTTTGTTGCTGGGGCAGGGAATCGTGCCGTCGGCTTTCGACGGCAGGTATTTTGCCCAAACAGCGGCATCCCGTTTGGCCCAGGCTGCGTTGATGGCCTTGCGAATGGAGTGTTCCACAGTGCGTGGGTCAGGCATACCGAGCTGCTTGGCAACGGCCGGATACAGTTCCTTGGAAAGCCGCATATTGGGGCTGGCGGCAAATATGGGAATGGCTGCGCATAGCTGCTGATAACCGTCCAGATGGGTAGGGAAGTTCAGCGCGTGTAAATGCACCGCCGTTTGCGCTGCCGGGTCAGCGGATTTTTGTGTGGTGGTGGCAATCAGATCCATCAGCCGCACCCGTATGGTGTTGATGGTGGGCGCAATCAAAATATAATCGATTCCCACCGCATCCATTGCCTGATGGACATAGGGTGGGACATAGGGCGCCAGCGCCAGAACCACCTGTGGCTTGTGGGCGCTTTCCTGCAAAACCGTCAGACCGTCCTTGTAGGGAAGCATCAGGTTCAGAATCAGCACCTCCGGCCGGAAGGAAAGCAGCTCCTCTAAGGCAGATTCGCCGTCGTGGCATATATGCAGTTCGAATTCATTACGGAACACTTCTTCCAAAGCATCTGTGTAGATCTCAGAAGCATCCGCGATCAGAAGCCTACGCATGGCAATCTCCCTTTCTCTTTCTGCCTATAGAATAGCAGATTGCGACGCGGATAGCAAGGGAAGAAGGGGTGCGAAATTTCGAGATTTTTCGACAAAAAACACCGGCCTGCATAGGCCGGTGTTTTTTATGTTCTTTTTTAAGCGGTGATGCCGGCCTTCTCCAGAATGACAGGCACATTCTTTTCTGCGCCAATGGCCATAATGTGTACGCCATCGCCCAGGCCCTGTGCCTTGATCTCTGCGATCATCTCGGCAGCCATCTCGATGCCCAACTGCATGGGCAGACCCTTAACGCCCTTTTCCTTGCCCTCGGCAGCGGCAGCGGCCAGACGGTCGATCATGTGCTGAGGCACATCAATGCCGGGAACGTTTTCGTTCATGTACTTAGCCATACCGGCGGCCTTCAGAGGAATGATACCGGCCATAATGTGGGTCTTGATGCCGGCCTTGTCCACTTCCTCCAGGAAGCGCTTGTAGGTGTCGATGTCGAAAATGCCCTGAGTCTGAATGTACTTAGCACCAGCTTCAACCTTCTGACGCAGCTTGTTGATCTGCAGGAACAGAGGCTCGTAAACGGGAGTGACGGATGCGCCCTTGTAGAAGGAGGGAGCGCCGCCTGCGATCTCGTTGCCGCCGCAGTCATTGCCGGTGGCTTCCATATCGGACAGCATCTTCAGGATACCAACGGAGTCCAGATCGTAAACGGGCTTTGCATCGCGGCAGTCACCAACTACGGGGTGGTCGCCGGTCAGGGCCAGCATGGTGTCAATGCCGAAGGCAGCGGCAGCCAGAGCGTCGCCCATCAGAGCCATACGGTTACGGTCACGGCCGGTCATCTGCAGAATGGGCTCAACGCCTGCCTGCTTCAGCTTGATGCACAGACCCAGGCCGGTGGCCTTCAGGCTGGCGGACTGCATATCGGTAACATTCACGCCGTGAACCTTGCCCTTGAGCAGCCCAGCGGCTTCCATTTGCTCAGTGAAATCATAACCCTTAGGAGGGGCCATTTCTGCGGTAATACCAAACTTACCGGCTTCCAATACATCTTTCAACATGCTCATTTCTTATTTCCCCCTCAGGCTGATAGTTCTGGGATAAGCGAAATCGCCGTGACCCTTGTCTTCGCGACGCTTAGCCAGTTTGTCCAACTGACCGGTAGCCTCCAGACGCTCGTAGATCTTAATCCAGGCGCAGGGGTTCTCGGGGTTGACTTCGCACTTGCCGTTCTTCTGACCGCCGCAGGGGCCGTTGACAAGGCTCTTGGCGCACTGGGTGATGGGGCAAATAGCGCCGGTCTGGCCCAGAACGCACTCACCGCAGAAGCGGCAGGCTTCTTCCCAAACACCGAACTTAACGGCTTCGCCTAAGTACATGGTGTTGTTGGAGGGGTAAACGGGCTTGTTGTTTGCGTTCTTAGCAACACACTGCACACCGTCACCGCAGGACATGCAGATCACGCAATCGGGGTTAGCGGCATTGATGGGCTTCATCTTGGACTTAACGCCCAGGTTCATACAGCAGTAGTCAGCGATGGTGGTAGCGACGACCTTCTTGCCGGCGTCTTCCAGAACCTTGGTCAGCTCAGCGATCTGAGCTTCGCCGCCGGTCTGGCAAGCGGTAGCGCAGCTGCCGCAGCCAACAATGGCAACGGTCTTTGCGTCAGCGACCAGCGCCATGACTTCTTCAACAGGCTTTTTTTGTGTAATAATCATGTTGCAAACTCTCCTTTAGTATTCCTGACAGGTATTTGTCAGTTTGATGGCAAATACCATCGCATATCACACTACATTATAACGCATTTGCCCGAAAAATCAACAGCAAATGCAAAGATTCGCGGTCTAATTAGGCTTCTTCGTCCTGCCAAACGGGCTGCGGCTTGCCGGCATAGCGTTTTTTGAAAATTTTCCGCCGGAACAAATACATCGTATAGGCGATGAACAGCACAAAGAAAATACCGCAGGCGATGCAGGCGTGGGTGAACGACCGCACAGCAAAATTCAGAAGCAGCAACAGCGGAGCAATCATAACCATCGCCGGGAAGGTGGACAGAATGTACAGGCTGGAGGTGGGGGTCTTCAGACCCGGGTCGATCTCCTTCATCAGAATCATACCGTTGGAGGCAGTGCCGGTGAGCGTACCGAAGCTCATCAGGAAGAACTCGTGAACAAAGCCCTTGAAGCACTCCTTGGCAGCCAGCAGAATGTACACATAGGTGATAATGGCGCCCACAACGCTAAGGATAATGATGGGCAGAATGTAATTTTTGATGTCATTGATCTCAATGGCGGCCACACCGGCCACAATCATCAGGTCAAAGGCGAAGCCGGAAACCCGGTCCATTTGATAGTTGTTGATGTAGTTGCGGGTCATCAGTTTTTTCTTCTTCAGGATCTTCACGACGGCCTTGATGCCCATAGCCGCCAAAGATGCCCACAGGAAATTAAAGCCCCAGGCGATGGAGTTGGTGAAGTCGGAGAGCGCGCCCAGCAGGCACATAAAGCCGAAGGACAGCCCGTAAGCCAGCGCCACAAAGCCCATCTGAATGGAGAATTTGTCCACAGACTCGCTGTCGGGGATCTCGTTGCCGCAGGGGTTGGTCAGGTCGACAAATTCCTTTTCATTTCGAGTAGGACGGATTTTCAGCGTGCCGCGCTTTTTAAAGATGTTGATGTACATCACACCGAACACGGAGGCAACCACAAAACCGATAGATGCCAGAGAAAGACCAAAACTGCCTTTACCTGCAAACTGCGCGGCAGCGGTGTTGGTGAAGTTAATGTCCCAGGTGAGCGCGTTGCCGGGGCCCTGACCGTAGGCCAGGGGCAAAATCAAACCGCTGATATAGGACATCACCTTGTCGCTGTGCCGAGTCAGCAGGAACATAATAATGGTGATACCCAGACCCACAAAAGCCTGCAGCATATAAGTGCCGCCCTGCAGAGCGCCGAATTCCACCACTTGCGCGGGGTTGGTCTTCATAGTGGTCTTTTCTGTTTTCAGCGACATCGCTGCGAAACCCAAGGCAAGGCAGTGGTATGTAAACACCTGCATCATTTGCTTATCCACCAGCTCAAAGCCAAAGGCTTTGCAAACCATATTGACGATCAGCAAAAGCAAGCCGCCCAAAAGGGCAGAGGGCACAAGGATCTTCTCAAAAAAGCGGATTTTTCTGCGTAAAATATTGCCCAGCATCAAAAACAGCAGGACAAGGCCCAACTGGGTCATAAACGACCATACGGGGCCGAAGTTGGCCAAGGTAAAATCCCAACTCAAAACTTCTGTATTCATAGCTTGCCTCCTTTGGGGGTTGGATACAAATATTATACGGGCAGGCGGCTTTTTTGTCAACAAAAGGCATGGTAAACACTTGCAATTCCAAATGCACCGCTATATAATGGGGGAAGATTCCACAAAAAATAGGAGCGTAAAAGAGAATGGAAGATATTCGTGAAATCCTGCAGGTGAACATCCAGTCCCCCTATTGGGACGAGGCCTATGAAATGGCTTTGGCCGAGCCGGAGGTTCCTTGTTGGCTTGACAGTGCATTTCTGACCAAAATGCAGGAGGAAGATGGCTTCCTTACGAATGTCTATGACGGCATGGCCAAGGCTGCCGATGCCCTTCTGCAGGTAAAAGAGCTGGTGCTTTTGGCCAAAGTGATCAAAAACATTATGGCCTATAAAAACCCCAATCCCACCGGCTTCCATAACACATACATCGTCCGCAAGTCTGCAGAGGCCTTCACCGCCTTCGAGCTGCCGAAGGCACCGGAGGGTGCAGATCCGCTGCCCTATAAGACCCTGTGCGTATTTCCCTTCGTAGCGCACCTGATCCAGTGGATTGAGCATATGCAGAGCCGCGGCGTGGATGCGGATGTGATCCGTGCTACCACCAACTACTGGTGCGGTGCAGTTGTGGGCAGCACAGCCGTGCCGGTGACGGAGAAAAACTTTATGAATTACCCGGCTACCATTTACCGGGATGAGTGTTTTGTCGAAAATATGCGCTTCCAGTTGTGCCCTCAGTACGCGTATAAAATTCGCGTTTTTGCCAATGAGAAGAACGAATTGGTGGTTATGCCCGACGAAATGAAGATGCACCGCTGCGGCTATGGCTGGGGCTACTGGGGTCTTACTGATGAAGAGGGTTCTTACTATGCCAAGGTCACCGAGGACGAAACCCACTACGAGGGTTACCCGGTCAATCAGGAGACCTACCTGACCGAGCCGAATACCATTCGCCTTTCCAAGAAGGAGTGGCGGCAGGTCTATCAGGCCGGCAATGACCTTGTGCGTATCCATCTGGCAGGCAGCGCCAACTTCAGAAGAGACCTTTGCGAGGCGGCTATTGAACGGGCAAAAGAACTGTTCGCCCGTTGCTTCCCCGAGTACGACTTCAGGGGCATCACCGCATACTCCTGGTTTATGGGCCCGGAGCTGAGTGCTGTACTGAAGCCGGAGAGCAATCTCTGCCAGTTCCGCCAGATGTTCCATATGTTCCCCAGCGTGGCCGGCCCGAGAGATGCACTCTACTATATTTACGGCATCGAGGGCATAGAACCTTGGGATGTGGATATTGACGCGCTTCCGGAGGATAATTCCATGCGCCGGGGCGTGAAGGAAATGATGAAAAAGGGCATCTTCCCCCGTAACCACGGCGGCTTTATCCTGTTTAAGTAAAAGAAACAAAGCAAACGCGAGGCCACATAAGGCCTCGCGTTTGTTTTATTTTTTCTTTTTGCGCTTGAAAGTAAAATTGGAAATCAAAACACCGATGCACACGATTGCGATAATCAAAACGACCAAATAGGCCAAGACTTCCACAATGATATGGAAAGAACCTGCGCAGATTTGCTGCCATACCGCCTGCAGATCCAGCGCGCGCAGTTTTTGCGCCAGTTCGTCCAGATCCCGGAAAGCCGCAAACAAAGACAACAAGGACAAAACCGCCAAAGCGATATTCAGAGAACGGTCCTGCCTGTCCTGATCTTCCGTTTCCTGCTGCCGCAGCTGGGATTCCGCCCGTTCGCGGCGCATATGTTGCAGGTCCACCAGGGCTTCTGTGCCGATTTTGATGCTCTCAATGTCTTCCTTGATCATCATCCGTTTGATCAGATAGGTGTAAAACTCATTGTGATGCTGAATGTTGCTGACAGAGGTATGGACACCCTTCATCAGGAAGGTGTTCAGTTCTGCCTCAAACTGATCCAGCCGATTTCCAATCTGCCCGTCTGCATTATACATTGTGGGGTCGGAAGGGTGCTGACTTGCGCTGAAGCGGGAAAAATTCATCAAACTAAAAGATTGATACAGCACCAAAATATACAGGAAGAAATAGGCCCGACGGATGTTTTCATTGAAATTGCTCTGGAAAAACGCAGCGTTTTCGCTGTTTTCCACTGCATAACAACCGCAGCCGCTGCGGGAGGCGTACAAGCACACATCCCGGAACGGGTGCAATCCTGCATCCAGCGCCTGCTGGGAAGGCAGATACTTTTGGGTATAGCCGTTGGCCAGCCAGAATGCGGCGGTCTGCAACTGGGATTCTTTGATGGGTTCTTGGCTGCGCATAAGCACATAGTTAAAAATCAGCGCCTTTTCGGGGCAAACTTTCTTCTCGTCGTCATTTTTGCCTTTGATGCAACTGCCGTTAAGGTAGTACAGTTCGCCTAAGGGACGCAAAATATCGTGCAACCAAACCGCCAGATCAAAAGCATCGTAAACCACAGGATCTTCCTTGCAGGAGCGCTTTCTGAGCAGGCGGAAGTAGTTGTCGGTATAACTGCACTCTTTGAACCGGCTTTGCATCAGAATCAGCGAGTCCATATCCATATCGGGGGCATTTTTGGCAGGCCGTAACTCATACCAAAACAGACCGATGTTGGTGCTGAAAATATGCACTTGCGCGCAACTGATTTCCCAGTTGGATATTGGCTGATCTGCGTCAGCCTGATAACGGAGTTGGGGCAATTTGTTGTGGAAATCCAACTGCCAGGTGCGGCCCATACTGTTGCTGCCTTCTTCTCCGTATACCGACCGGTAAAGGTGCGCAAACACCGTAGGGGATTTGGGCAGGGTTGTAACGCTGACCCAGTTGGGGGATTGGGACAATTGTTGACAGAAAGCGCCGTAGGAGCCGTCAAAAGCAAAGGGTATCACATAGCGCAACACCATAGAACTATCTGCAATCACTATAGCGCCCTCCGATCAAAGCACAATCCAAATCGCCAACACGCACAAAACCAGTTTATAGATGCTGGAAGTGATCGCGCTTTTCAGTTCATCCCGGTTGTTGGGGCAGAAGATCGTAGTGATTACAGAACCGATCAGCGTCAGCACCCACAGACCCGTATGGAGCAGCAGGAACAAACCGCAATTGACGGCCATCGCCTGACTGCCGGTCAGATACAGAAAACTCAACACCAGCAGACAGAACATAAAGCACAGATTGATGTTAATGCGGAAATCGCTGAAGTCGATCATTCTTGCGCCACGGGCAGAATCGATTATATATGCCCACAGCATAATCTGTGCAACAGTACCTAAAATAAGACCCAGCAGAGGAAGGATCAATTCCAAATTCAAAGTCATAATATCTCTCCTTATAAACTCAGAAAATAAATCGCAGCAGATCGCGCACTGAATGGATAAACGCCTGAATAAGTGTGATGGGGAATCTGAATATCGGCGTCAGTTTTTCAATCAGGGTGCTGAAAAACTCGCCTAAGTCGCCAATCACCCGCGATCCCATTGTAACGAAGGGGGCGCCTACCGGAGCCAGACGCTGGACAAAGAAACCCCTGTGCAAAGCGAACATAAAAACGGCCCAAATCAAAGCGCCCAAAGCCATAATGATCAGGAAGGCTTTCCGATGGGAAATGCTGCGCCGCTCCCGCCTTTTCCAGCGTTCGGAAGTCCGTTGCAAAAAATCCTGCCGCAGTTCTGCGAGAACTTGTTTGTAGACTTTGTCCAGCAGACTTTGCGAGAGGGGTCTGTTGCAGTTGGGGCAGTTGCGGGTGGACAGAGGAAGCGCGGTTTCAGGTGTGCAACTGCAGATCCAGCCGCCAATGGGCTTTTCATCCCGTTTGACTGGCGCACTCATAGCCCATCCTCCTCGTCATCATAGTCATCATAGTCGTCGAAGTCGTCCTCGTCGTCGTAGTCGTCTTCTTCGTCGTAATCGTAGTCGTCTTCTTCGTCGTCGTAATCGTAGTCGTCGTCTTCTTCGCCTTCGTAGTCGAAGTCGTCTTCTTCTTCGCCTTCGTCGTCGTAGTCGTCTTCTTCTTCGTCTTCGTCGTCGTAATCGTCTTCTTCTTCGTCGCCGTAATCGTAGTCGTCTTCTTCTTCGTCTTCGTAATCGTAGTCGTCTTCTTCGTCATCGAAGTCGTCGAAATCTTCAAAATCCGAGTCGTCAAAGGTGTCTAACACGATATCACGGGGATCTTCAGGCAGGTCGTGCTTGACAGGTTTCCGCACGACGGTTTTTTGTGCGACGGGGTTTTGCACAACGGGAAGTTGTTGCTGCGGTTCGTCCAAATCCTCCGGATCCTGTTCATCCTCGTTTGCCTCCACCGGAGGTTCTTCAACCAGAGATTCCTCGTCTTCTTCGGCAACAGGGGCGTCATCATCGTCCTCGTCTTCTTCGGAGGGCAGGGTCAGATTCATCTTCCCGGCCATAATGGCCAGTTCGATAAAGCAATCGTTGTCCCGTGCCAGCACACCGTCAAATTCCATGCCGAACAGTTTCAGATAGGCGCAGTCGCTTTCTCCGATGGCAACCGGCAACATAACCCGTTCCTTGTGCTTATCTTCGGCGATGGATTGGCTGTTTAAGGTGTTCACATTCTTTCTGCCGGAGAGCACCAAAAGGGGAAACGCCATACCCTGGAATTTGGCAAGGTAACCCCAGCGATAGAAGATGCGAATGGGGTCAAAGCCGGTAATTGTAGAAAGCACATTGCCGTTTTTCACCGCGTCGCAACTGACATGTTCTTCCATGCGGTTGTTGATATCGTCCAAAAGACGGGTGTTCAGCACCTGCCGGAAACTCTCGTCCACTTCCGCAGATTCCGGGGGCAGAATGAAATCACCTGCATCCTGATTGGGTTGAATGTTATCGCCCCGTTCCCATTCCAGATACTGGGGGACCAAAGAAGCGGTCAGCGGTTCGATATGAACCCGGATCACCGAATCGAAATATTGGCAGGATTTTGGGGTTTCTCCGTTTGCCTGCTGGTTGGCTTCGATGGTCATTCGACCCAGTTCCGTCAGCCGATCGGTTTTCGGATCGATGTGATCCAGCACCAGTTTTTCTTTTTGGATGTAGGTTTTAATGGTCTCCAGACTCATACTGCTGATGTTGTGAATGACTTCGGGGGATGTGATTCCCGCATCAAACAACCGCAAAATCAGCAGCGACAAAACGCTATAGTCCTGCACTGTCCGCATTTTTACCTTTGCTTCTGTGATGACAATGGGCAGTTGCACCGGATGAAAATACTCCAAAGGCAGCGCAGGTTTCTCGGGAAAATTCTCCATAAACAGATTCAAATCTTCCAGCCATTGGGAGTGCTTCAGTTTATAGATCACGGGGTTCACCTCCTGCCAGTATGGTTTTCAGTTCTTCGGTGGTATACAGGTTGCCTGCAGGGTTTTCCTCCTGTGTAGCATGCTGCATCAGCAGGCGGAAGAAGCGGGCAAATCTGCGTTCGCAGTCCAGTTTACAATCGGCGCATTGGTCAATGTGCAACTTGCCGATTTGGGCGTCATCAGTTCCGGCGCAGGGCAAAGTTTCCCTGTCGGTGTCTGCCGGCACATACAGGCACTGCTGCAAATAGTCCAGATCGCCAATGATCACCAATTGCTTCTTGCACCGTGTAAAAGCAACATTCAGACGGCGCAGTTCTTTCAGGAAGCCCACTCTTGCGGCCTCCGGCGACTTGTAGTTGGTGCTTCGGGTCAAACTGTAGATAATCAGATCCCGTTCCTGACCCTGGAAGGAGTCCAACGATGCCACGGCGGTGTATGCCTGGGCCTCTGTAAACTGCAGCCGATCCCGCAGGGTCTGACGAATGTGGCGAACCTGTGCGCCGTAGGCGGAAATAACGCCCAAATTTGCGCTCAATTCTTTGCGGTATTTCAGTTGGTCTTCTTCGGATTTGCTTGCCAGAACGGCCTCCAGAACATCGGCCACCAGTTTTGCTTCGCAATCATTCTGATAACCCATTTTACTGGGCGGCTGGGACTCGAACCGGTTTTTGCTGTCGCCTGTGTTGATGATGACCATAGGCAAGGTAGTGCCGGGGACCACCGGTTTGAAGTTCTTCATATTGTAACTGGAGAAATAGTTGCTCTCGTAGAACCATTCGGAGATTACATCGGAAATGTTGCCGGGCATACGGAACTGGCTGTTCAGATTTACAATCTTCTTCCGATCCTGAATAATGGTCTGCACCAATTCTGCCAGTTTTTCATTGGAATAACGGCAGAAATATTTCTCTTTTTCTTCACCGTTTTCGTCGATGTATGTTTCCGAATCGGGTTTTTCGATGTAGTCTTCCGCCACAGGCTTCAGGATTTTTGCCTTGGCATATTCCGTCAGCAACTGCTTTTTGGCTTCTTCGTCCTCCGGCAACTCGTCGGCATCCACATCCAAACGGTAGGGGTTATCCACCAGGAAACGGATTTCCCGTCGGCGCATCTGTTCAAACAGGAACTCGAAGAAACTCTGCTCAAACAGATGGGTGGGTATCTGCTCCAGACGGCAGGATGTGGCAATTTCCTCGTTGACGATGGGCGGAATTTGCTTGTAGTCGCCCAGCATAAGGGTCTTGGGCGAACGGCTCATAGGCACCAGAGCGTTGTGCAACTGAATCTGGCCGGATTCGTCAATGATGGTTACATCGAAATCTACGCTGGAGAACTGCTTATTGGAGTTGATACCGATACAGGTAGCGCCAACCACCTGACAAGCCTCCAACAAAATCTCCTGGAAGATATCGTTGCGGTCGTCTTTCATAACGGCATCGACCCAGGCGGCAGATGCTGCCAAAATCTTCTCAGCAGCGGCGTTGATTCGGGACATACGGTCCAGTTCCGTGTAGATGAGGTCGCGACTTTCCATAGGTTCATCCAGGGAGAAATAGACATCTTCATCCGCCTCATCCAGGAATTTTAATTCGCTGTTAAAATCAGGCAACAACCTGGGGGCGGAGTCTGTGCCCCAGAAAAGGATGTCGTTTAAATGCTTGGAGTTATTGCGCGCTTCCGCCAGTTCGCGGACCACATTTGTGCTGCGCAGTTCCTTTGCAAGATCCGCCAACTGGTCAAGGGCGCGGTCGTAGAGCTCTTGCTTTTTCTCCACCAGCGCAGAGTTCTGCTCGATCGTGGCCTGATAGGACTTGATCTTGATCTTTGCCCGATTGCGCAGAGGCACCTGGAAAAACCGGACCAGCCAGTTTTTCTGCATACTTTGCTCAATGAAAATTTCATACCGTGCCGCCTGGGATTGGCATCGATTCAGTTCCTTTTTGGCATCAGAGATCGATTTGTGGCAATCCCGGATCTTTGCGGCTTGATTCTGCAGAGCCTCGGAGAGGTTTTCAAACTTGGTGGTCAGCGCCTCCTGAACATTCAGCGCTACCTCCAGTTCCTTCAAAACGGTGCAGTACGCATCGATTTGCGCCAAGTCATTTTGAATGCTGCTCTCTACCCGCTTGCTGTTGGTTTCGCAGGCGTTGCGCATCATTTGAATGCGGTTGTCCGGCAGGAATTTTTTGCAGTTTTCCTGCACCTTTTCCTCACGGCCAAGGCGGACGATTTCCAAATTCTCGTTGCAGCGCTCCAAAACATTGTCCACGGCTGCGTTGTTTTGGGAGGAAATCAAAACCCGTTTTCCCTGCGAAAGATAATACTCCACCCACGCCAGAATAACGGTAGTCTTACCGGTACCGGGAGGGCCCAGCACCAGCAGGGCGTCCTCTGTCAAAACACCCTTGACAATGGCTTCCAACTGCATTTTGTTGGGCGGATACTGTCTGCCTAACTGGCTTTTCAGGAAATCCGTCAAATGGGGATGGTCTTCCGGTTCTTCGTATCCCTTGGTGGAAAAGTCCTTAAAGGTCTGATACATATATTTCGCAGGCGTACGACCGCCGCGAATGCTTTTGGACACCGCGTTGCGAATTTTCATCTGGGTGTCGTTCTGATGAACGAACAAATAGCCCGTATCCGGCAACTGCTGCCGGTCGAACTGCTGATAGAATTCCAGTGTAAACTGCACACCGTCCCGGGTTTCTGTGTCCACATCTACCAAAAGACCCACTAGTCCTGTGTGGGTTTCCTCTTTGGTGTAAATGGTCAACTGGTTGCCCACGGACAAAACCGAAGCTTCCGGGTCGGCATTTTTGTCCCGGGAGAAGAAGGTGTATGTGCTTTTCTTGCCCTTGGAAACACTGCCAACTTCGCAACTTTCATATACGACACCCTTGGTGAAGTCTACCTTCTGGGTTTCGTAGTCGTGCTCTTTTTGGGTGTACTGATCAAACGGCATCATCACATTGTCGTTCATGGCAGGGGAAACATGCTCTGTCATGGCGTACTCGTCGTCGTCGCCAAAGTAACTGTGCATCTGATTGATCAGGGCTTTGTATGTTCCCGTTTCCAAACCCCAGTCAATAGGTTCGGATTCCACAACGCCCTCAAAACCCACACCTCCGGGGGGGATGAAATAGGGCGTTTGCTTGTAGATCAGATAAATACCCTCAGCCGCCTCCAAAAGGAACATCTGCAGATAGCGGCTGTTATAGTACTTGTTTACGCCATTATCTCCCTGATCGAAACGGTTGCATGCCAGATTGCATCGTTCGATGTCCGTTTCACTTACAACCAGCGAGTAGGTGGGCATTTGCAGATCATATGCCCAGTAGGTCTCGTTCTTTTTTCTCCGCAATTTGCCGGAGATGACAAGAGGAGAACGGCGGGCAGCCAGCGTTTCCTTGATGATGTCGAACTGGCTTGGGGTGATTTTGCTGTTGATATAAAATTTCATCGGCTCGTCCAGCCGCAAGTATTGTTTTGGATGTAATTGCAGTTGGTCAAGCGTCATCTTCTTCGTCCTCCGATTCTTCCGGCAGGGGCAGATCTCCGATTTGTGCCAAAGCAAGGTCTTTGTTCTGCGTCAGCAGTTCCCATTCCTCGGTGGTAAACAGATCACGAATTGTCAGGCTCATGGGCGCTTCCTCCTTTTTGGAATACTCAAGACCACATCATGAAATGCGGGGCGCTTTTTGGGATTAAAGTCGGTCATCGACTGAAACAGTTCCTGATAATGCGGACCAAGTTGGCAGGCATTCACCCAATCAGGAAGGGTGGGCGTTTCTGCCCAGCGGGGCGCATCAAAGTCCTGAATAAAGGCCCAGCGAATGTCGTCTGCCGACTGACCGGACAGAAGTTGGCACCAGATAATGCCCAGGGCGAACATATCCTTGGCAGCGCCCGTTCCGGGAATCGTGCCTTCCAGAGATAACTGTTCCGGTGCCTGATAGCCGGTGGTGCCACCGCCGACGGAGAAGTTCTGACCTGCCGTGCCGAAGTCGATCAATCTGACCTGCCAATGGTTTTGTTCGTCTTTGGAAATCATCACATTTTGGGGCTTTAAATCCCGATGGCTGATGCCGGGAATGTTGCTGTGGATATCCGCCAAAATCTGCGCCAACTGCCGAACCAGCAACGACCGGACAAACAGGGTGGTCTCATCCTTCTTGGAAAGAGAATGTGTTTTCATCCATTTATCCAAAGTGATGCCGGGAAGTTGCTCCATTACCAGCACATAAGTGCCGTTTTTCCGGTCGTTCCAGTGGTCGTAAAGTTTGGGTGTCCGATCGGTGCACTCGGTGATGCTAAGCATGATTTCTGCCTCTTTTTCTGCCCAGGTCAACGCCAGACGCTGCTCCTGCGGAATCATCTTTCCGTAGTGGAGCAGTTTGACAAAACACTTGCCATATTTCTCGTTTTCTGCCGTTCCGCACCAGACATAGTCGGTTTCATGGATAGGGCCGGTTACCTGATAGGTAGAACGTTTTGTCGGGTTAGTCACACAGATCGTATGCATTTGTTAACACCTCTCTGACTTTCGAAAGACTGGGCAGGGCGGCAATGGGGTAATTGCCGGAGAAAATGATTCTGTACAAATTCATAAGACAATCCGGCAACGGATGGTCGGGATGATTGATGTTGTATTCGGTCAGCATGGCGGTGGTGGTGGCAAGTGCCAGCTGCCGATCCAGACAGAACAGCACGATCCGACACAGAGAATAAGCATCTACCTTCTCCCAGTCTGCGTCGGCGATTTTCTTCGTTTCTTTGGAAGGGTCAGCAGTCCGCAAAAGTTCGGGGACATAGAAATTGTAGTCCCAGGCGGCGGCCAAACGATGGTTCACAGTGGCATCGCTGCCCAAAATCTTGCTGGTTTGCAGATTCAGCAGAAATGCCTCATAACTGCCATCCGGCAGTTGATCCAGCAGAACGCAGCCGGGGTATAAATTCCGGTGGTACATGCCCAGTTGCTTCAGTTCCTCCAAAGCATCGCACAATTGCAGTCCCAGCCGAAGTGCCTGCTTTGGGGACATATTTTTGTTCAGTTCGCTGAGCATAAGGCTATCGGAAAATGCCGTGTAGAGCAAAAGTTTCCGGTCAGAATCCTTTGCAATCGACATTTGGTCGTCGGGAAGTAGCAAACGGCTATTGCGAATGCGGCGGCTGGCGATTAGGATGCTGGCTTCCTGCCTGCGGCTCTCCAATGCCACTTCTTCCAGAATGGACAGACATTGCAAATAATAGTAATCCTCGCCGCGACCGCCTTCGACCCTGTGGACAAAATAGTTGTCCCGATTGATTTTGGCGGAGTCTTTGACTGTTCGCAGGATCTGCAGATCGTCAAAGGGGATCTGAATTTCTTCAAAAGGGCCGGGGCTTCCGTAAAATTCACTCAGCAGTTCATACAGTTCCCGACAAATGAGAATGGCGCGCTCGATATTTTCCTGAGTGGCAGCATCTACATTTGCGCCTTTTTTGACATTTGCGTGGACGGCGTTGTTGCCTTCTTTTCGAATATGGGTGGCCAATTTGCGGATGGTTTCACTATTTTCCTTGATGCATTTGCAATTTTTCTCAATGCTGTCGGCCAAATTGTCGGGACGCAAGCCGTTGATTCTGGATTGCAGAATAAACAGCTGATCAATTGCACCTCGGGCAGCGGTAGCTGTATCAGATGGGCGAAGACGGGCACGGGATTCTGCTTTCTTGCAATATTCCACACATTGTTTTAAATGCTTGTTTTGGGACATCAGATAATCAAACCGGGAAAAATTCATAGAAGCCTCCCTTTCTTTGTCAAAAAGGTAATATTATGTAAGAATAGTATACTATATTGTCATAAGTAAATGCAAGAATAAAACTGCTTTTCCCACGGGGAAAAGCAGTTTTCTCATAAAAAACCGTCTGTGGCACGATGTCCACAGACGGTTATGTTTTATCCAATTCCCAAAAGTTCCAAAACTACTTTTACCGCCAACAGGATAATGACAAGCAGAATCACAGGACGGACGATCTTCGAGCCGTTTTTCAGCGCCAAGCCTGCACCTAAGTACTGTCCGGCGGTGGCAAAGACCGCGGAAATAAGACCCAGCGGGATCAGCACCTTTCCGGCCATCAGGGAGGTGGCCAGCGCACCGATGTTGGAGGCTAAGTTCACCAGCTTCACATTTCCCGATGCGGTTCGCACATCAATTTTGGCAAGGTAGCAGAAAGAGAGCAGCAAGAATGTACCCGTACCCGGGCCGTAAAACCCGTCATAAGCGCCGAAAATCAGAGATGCGCCCCAGATAATACCTCTGCGCGCCCATTCGTTCCGCTTGCCCCAGGTTTCCGGCAAATCCTTCTTCTTGAGCAAAATGACCGCAATTACCGGCAGAACAAAAAGCAAAACAAGTTTCAAATATTGCTCGTCCATAGCCAGGTGCAGTTTCGTGCCCAAATGGGCGCCAACCAAAGCCAAAGCAATGGAGGGGATTCCCAAAAACCAGTTCACATAGCCGTTTTTGATGTAGCGCACCGTGGATGCCACCGTGCCGATGCAGGAAGACAGCTTGTTTGTGCCCAAGGCGTAGTGCATGGGAAGTCCTGCCAAAAGATAGGTGGGCAGGGAAATGATGCCGCCGCCACCGCCAATGGCGTCCATAAATGACGCGATAAACACGCCCACGCATACAAGCGCTACCACCCAAATGGGATAACCGAAAAAGTCCATAAATGTCTCCTTGTAAAGGAATTTCTCACAGATAAATGCATTGTATCACAAGTTTCGCATTTTGGAAAGAAAAAGGGTGTAAATTGGTGGAAGTTATCATAAACAAGCCTTCTCCTTGAGGAGAAGGTGGCTGCCCATAGGGCTGACGGATGAGGTGGGAGATGTACCGGCGTCCGTTTGCGGTGCCCGACGAATGTCCTCGTCTACAAAAAAATAAAGCAGCAACCCCAATGGGGTCACTGCTTTATTTGGCATATACTACACTATTTGATACAATGCGACGCTAAATCACCGAGCGTTGCATTCGTTAAATCACCGGAATACCCTGACAATCGAATATCCGATGTAGAAGAACACTTCCCTGGCTAAGAATGGAATCTGTGTTTTTGCACTTTTGTACATAGTCGTCGGTGTTGGGGAGGAACAGGCATCGATACCATAGTCATTTGCCATCAACATAGCACGCTTCATATGTAGCGGATCGCTAACGATGATCGCCGTGTCCATGGAAAACGCATCCATGATCTCTTTTGTGTGTTCCAGATTTTCCTCTGTGATCGTTGATTTTTCTTCAATCAATATTACTTGTTCAGGAACACCCTTTTCAATTGCATATTGCTTTGCAGCACTGGCGTCCGATATAGCGTTCCCTTCACCTGTTCCACCGGTTAGGATCAAATAGTCAACGTATCCGTTCTCATAAAGCCAAATGCCGTGATTGATTCTTTCGCGGTACACAGGGAGAACTTCTCCGTCTGATGTTGCCGCTCCCAAAACGATTGCAACATCACAATGCGCTTTCTCATCCAATTTGCCGTATTGCGCAATACTAACCGCAGTAATAATTGCGCAGAGTATGATCAGAAAAACAACGAGTAAAGAAATCAGAATAGCTACCTTTTTCCCGCGTAACTTTTTCACCTGTGTTCACCACCTTTTATTACATTATCTTTTATTACATTATATCGTAAATGACTGCTTACTGCAATACAAAGAGAGGATGTGAGCATAAAAATACCTACCCTTGCTGATACGATTGTATCAAATAAGGGTAGGTATTATGGCATATACTACACTATTTGATACAATGCAACCGCTTAAGCGTCGAGCGTTGCATTCGTTAAACAGCTGCTAGCACAGCGCTTTTATGCTTGTGCAACCAATTAAGACGTCGCTTAAAACATAAAGGTAAACGAGCCATATATACACAAAAACAATGTCATTATGATTCCTGCTATAGTATTCTTTTTGTATTTATATCCTTTTGCTTTTAATACAAATCCCAAAACAATAGATGCAATCGGAATGGGCGTCAACAAAAAGAACAACCACATATTTTCCACAAAGAGTCCATTGGCGTTCGATACAGTTCCAACCAAAGCTAACGCTCCCAATATCGACAGTAGTGAAGCGACAAAGAGTACTATCGAAGCGATTCTCCATTTGTCCGGAATAGGATTTTCTGTTGTCTTTGTGGGATTCTTATACATATAAGAATAAACTGCGGAATTTTCTTTCAAATCGCTTTTTCGAATAATAAAGGATTGACCACCAAACTGGAAAATCAGCCACTTTCCAAACAGCTGCATTTGTTCGATGTCTGTGTAATAACATTTTGAATGACGAATCTTTTCGTTTTTGCGGTAAATACTTATGGCAATGTATTTTTTAAAAAACTCATATTGATAAGTCGATTCGCATATTCGGTCAAGACTATTTTTCCAAGCTTTATTATAAGCGTAAATTCCCTTGAAATGGGATGTCGCACCAATACCAAGCATGCCAAAAGCAAAACCGATCATCAAATCAGGGGCGGCTGACCCGATAAAAAACACAATTAAAGTTACACAAATCAAAATAAAGGCGACTGGTTTTTTGTAAATGATTTTTCTTTGCAGACGATGTAGTTCTTTTAATTCCGCCCTTGAGTAATTGAATTGGTACGATTCATTTGGCATAACATCGGGACACTTTTGAGAATCTTCAATATCTAATATTTCATCAATTGAGATGCCGAATATATCTTTCAGCCGCATTAAATTATCAATTGTCGGAACCGTTTGATCCTTTTCCCACAGACTGATCGTTTGTCTGCTTACAAGCAACTTTTGTCCAAGTTCCTCTTGTGACAGACCGAGTCGTTTTCTATGTGTCTGAATTTTCTCTCCAGCTCCCATAAATGTTGCCCCCTTTCGCCTGATTAAATTATAGCAAAAAGTTTTGCAAAATAAAAGAATGAATTACTTGCTTTTGTCAAGTGTTGCTTGCATAAGTCGCTTTTGCAGTTTTTTCCTATTATTTATATAGAGATAAAAAGCAACTACCGTCGATGATACGAATTGTATCATCGACGGTAGGTATTATGGCATATACTACACATTTTGATACAATGCAACGCTAATCGTCCGAGCGTTGCACTTTTGCCTAAACACCCATTTTGCGTTGCATTCGTGAAATACCACGAGTGCAGTTTAATCTACTTTCTTTGGTTTTAAGATCGATTCTTTGAAGAATTTATTTACTTATGTTTTTAGCGCTACAACGCACAGTGACACGGTTACCACCGCCAGGGGTGCAGGTATACAGCGACAAATCAAAGCCACTGGTGATCATCGCCTCGGTAGCAGTTGGGGAAAGTGTTTCCAGAAGCACTACTTCATAGTAATGTTCTACACCTTGCACATCGGTAAAGATAACAATGTCTCCAGTCTGCAGTTCTGATAATCTGCCAAAATGCGCCTTGTAATTATGCGCAGCAATTACAAAATCGGTTTCATAATAAGATCCGTAATAGTGGCACGGTGCTTTTTTTAATTTAGCATAGCTCCAATCGGTCAAAATTGGCAATTCCAACTCCAAGACTGGGATAGAAAGAACGCCGATACAATCATAGCCGTCCACTTTGATCATTGCCATTTCCGGTGGTGTATTCACATTTTCCGGAAGCTCATCGTTTTCCGCGGAATCCGTATTACCGTTCTCGCTTTGCTGCGGATTGTTCGTTTTGTTTTCATTTATCACAAGCTGAACATCCTGAAGCAAAGATCGGGATATATCCGCTGCGTTTTCGGCTTCCCATCGGTTGTGTATCACAAAGCCAATGGCAGCCAGCAGGCAGGCAACTCCCAATACGATACAGATTGTGCCGATCCATTTACGCATTTGTTTTCCTCTTTTTCTGTAAAAGCATACTGCCTACGGTGATCAATAATACGCCGATCAATGCCAACACGGGAATGGGCCAAATTAACTGACCGGTTTGGATGAGTGTTGAGGTATTGGTGACCGTAAATACGTAAGCGTTTTGCTTGTAGGTAGCAGTAAAGCCTTTGGGAACATTCACTTCCTTGATGCTATAAGCATCACTTTCCGGCAGCTCCGTAAAGGTCACCTGCCAGTTGTTCTCCCGGTTCAAGGTAGCGGTCTGCACCAGCTGGCCACCCCGCAGAAGCTGAACAGTCACGCTGTCAGCGGCCTGGGTGGCCTTGTCCGTGTTCCAAACCTTCCGGATGGTGATATCCGTCAGCTTGGCAACCTCCGTTTTGGGGGTCGCATTCACATCGTACCGGTAGCCATTCTCCCCTTCCAGCGGGATGGTCACCAGAAACGGTGTACAAGGCGCATAGCCAGCCACCTGGCCGGTCTGCCGCACCAGGTACAGACCCTGGGGCAGCGTCTGGAAGCTCGCATTGCCCCTTTCATCGGTCACCGCAGTCTGTGCGGTCACGGCTTGCTGGGCAAGATAAGCATCCAGCTTGGCAGCCAGCTCCGGATCCTCCAGGTCGAAGCCTGCCTGGTCAAAGGGCGCCAGATACATATAATTCAGCTTCCCATCCGTGTTGATGCCCACGGCAGCGATCCGGTACAGACTCAGCTCTCCGCCGGCGATGGGTGTTTTCTCAAATTGCTCCGTCAGAGTCACAGAAATGGAGCCGGTTCTTTCCGGATCCCAGGACTCTGCGGACACGGTGATCCCGCAGCCCAGCAGCATTGCTGCCAGACACAGGGCCAAAAGCTTACGAACCATTGTCTGCGCCTCCTTCCTCTTTTTTCTTGGGCGGCTCCCGGTACTTGACCAGCAGGTGGATCAGCAGCACCAGCAGCATAGGCGCTGCCACCGCCGGTGTCACCAGCAAGGGTTCGATCCGGTAGCCCTCATTTGCCACATACAGCGCCGGCTTTTCCTGGATGGTCTCGATCCGGATGCCCCGCACCAGCAGCCGATGGGTGTTGATGCCGTAGGGTGTGCAGGTGAACAGGGTGCAGTAATCGCCGCCCTCGATGATCTGCAGATCCTCGATGATCTCCGGCTTGATGACCTTGATCTGATCCACCTGGTAGGTCAGCACCTGATCCAGCACCACGATCTGGAAACTATCGCCAAGCTCCAGCCGATCCAGATCCGTGAACAGCTTGGAGCTGGGCAGACCTCTGTGGGCGGACATGACGCTGTGGGTGTTGGTGCCGCCAACCGGCAGGCTGCTGCCCTCCAGGTGACCCACGCCCACATTCAAAACCTCGTCGGAGGTGCCGTGATAAATGGGCAGCTCCAGGCCGATGCGGTCGATCTTCAGATAGCCGATCATGTCGTTATCGGTGACGGACAGGCTCTCATCGTAGCCCTCCACCTGGTCAAAATCCGCCAGGGGAAATTCCGTTTCATACAAGGCCCGGTTGTAGGCATGGGCCTGGTCAAACAGCGCTGCATAGGCATCCGCCGACAGATTGTCCAGCACCGCCTCATAGTCGGAGATGGCACGGCTCTGGGTCTTACTGTTCCAGTAATCGCTGAAGGCCGGATATAACAGAATGCAGATGCCTACCAAAAAGCCCAGGGTCAGAAAAATGACGGTCTTATGTTTTTTCATAGGCATCTCCTCTCTGTCATATTTTCTGTGGGAGGAGAGGTTTCCCTCTCCTCCCATAGGGAAAAATTAGTCGTTGTAGATGGACATCTTCTTGTGGGTGATCAGGAACACTGCGAAGCCGATGGCAACCAGAGTGCCGATGGTGATCAGCCAGAAGGTGCCTTCGCCGCCGGTGGAGGGCAGCACAACACCCTTGCTGTTGTGAACCACGGTGTGGGTCAGGTTGTAGGTCAGCTCGGTGTGGGTGCCGTTCTCAGCCTGGATGTCAGCCACATTGCCGTCCTTGTCAGCGAAGATGCTGAAGGGACGGATCTCCTCGCCAGCCTTCAGCTCCACGGGCTGTGTCAGAGCGTTATAGCCGGCAGGTGCTTCCACTTCCTTCAGATAGTAGGTACCTTCCTTCAGGCCCAGGATCGCCAGCTTACCGTTGACCTGAGAAACCACCAGGTTGTCCTGGTCGATGGGAGCGCCGGCCTCGTTCTTCAGGTACTCTGCCAGATAGGCCTCGTACAGCTTACGGGTGGTCTCCTGCATGATGCCGGTAACCTCTTCAGCCTTGGTGCCCAGGCTGTCAACGATGTACACGCCGTCGATGTTGGTGGGGATCACGAAAACGGGCTCGGTGCATGCAGCGTCCTTGTACAGACGGAACTTAGCGCCTGCCAGGTTCTCACGGGTAGCGATGTCGTCCTTCAGAATGCCGATGCCGTACACATAGGTCACGACCTCTTCGGGCTTGGTAGAGCCGGTCTCATGCTCGCTGGTCCAGGAAGCGTGAGCCTTGTTGTAGCGGTTGCCGTGGGTGGTGTCGCCGATGGCAGCGTTCGCTTCCACAACAGCCGTGTAGTAGATCTCCACCTGAACGGGGGAATCGAACTTGGAGTCAGCTTCCTCGGGGAAGTTCACAGCGTAGGAGGTGATCTCGTTAGCAGCGTTGGTCACGTCAGCAATGGTGTGATCCTCCAGCCAGGGAATAGTGATGCGGAACTTGTCGTAATCCAGATGGACCAGGTACCACTGGGCATTGTTGCGATCCTTGGCGGTGCCTTCCCAGTTGCCCAGGTACTCCCAGTTGTCGGTGTTCACGCCGCCCTGGGACAGGTAGTAGCCACGCTCCAGCTTCACGCCGCCCACATAGACTTCGAAGCTGTTGAACTCTGCCCAGATGGCATCGCCCTTTTCGTCGTGGATCTGGTAGTACTTGATCTTGTTGTCGCCGTCGTAGTTGGTAGCCTCGAAGGAGATCTTGTAGGTGACCTCGTCGCCGATGTTAGCGGAGTTGGCATCGCCCCAGATGGGTTCGCCCTCGGCATCCACACCGGTCTGGATCTGCTTGTCAAAGCCGTTGCCGGGCTTCTGGTTCTTGTCGATCACTTCCACATCGGGGGTGTTGGAATTGATGGTGACGGTGGCACCCAGAGAGCTGGTGATCAGATAGTAGCCATAGGGCAGCTCCTGGAACTTGACCTCATCGGTGGTAGCCACAACGGGAGTGGTAGCGGTTTCATAGTTGCCTTCGGTGACCAGCTCGGTCAGATACTTGATCAGCTCGCTGTCGTTGACGCCTTCCTTCTTGGTCACGGAGCCGGTGTTGGCATTGTAGACGAAGAAGGTGTTTTCGGTAGTGCCGTCAGCGCCGAACAGAGCAGTAAAGAACTGGTTGTCGGTGGTGATGCTGTAGGAGACAGCCTTGGTGTCGCCACTACTATCGGTGCTGATGCTGGCATCGAAGATCTTGTACAGTGCGTAGGTCTCATCGATGGTTGCATTGGTGATGGTGATAGAGCCCTTGCCTTCGGTAGCGAAAGCGGTGATGCTCATGGACAGAACCAAAACCAGTGCCAGGAGAATTGCTACAAACTTTTTCATGGTAATTTTCCTTTCGTAATGAATTTTTGATATATTCGGATTCAACCAGGCGCATAAGTGATATTTTACGCCATAGGGGAGGCCTTACCGCTTCGACCTCCTTCCATATCTGCCCCTCAAGCTGAAGCCGTATACAAGCGGGCCGGCCATACAAGTCAGTCCGCACAGTATATAAACGGGTGTGCCAATGCCGCCGGTAGCCGGCAGATCCACATTGGCAGGATCATTGGTGATGTGGATCAGACCCACCTGCTCAAAGGGGATCCGGATCGCAGGCTCATCCAGCTGGAGCTTTCGACACTCCAGACAATCCTCATCTGTGGTGTTGCAGAAGCAGAACCAGTGCTTCGTGTCATCCAGCCGGTAGGCCGTGGGCGCCTGGATCTCCTGCAGGTAGTACAGCACATGCTCCCGCAGGATAATGCCCTCCACCACATTGGTCTGGAAGCCCAGCTTACCGTTGGCATCGGTCACAGCGGTATCGATCAGACCGCCCTGGGCATTGTAAAGGCCGAAGGTAGCGCCGGGCAAGGGCTTGCCCGTCACCGCGCAGGTCTTGAACATCTCCAGCGAGTAGCTCTTTGCGGCAATGTTGATATCCGCATAAACCTTTTCCGTGGCATTGTCCGAGACCTTCTCACCCCAAAGGGTGATGCTGGCGGAGTTGCTGTATTTCACGCCGCCGGTGATCTGCTCCGGCATGATGAGGGTGGTGTCGTAATCCAGAATGTACATGACCGGCTGGGGATTCAGGATCACAATGTCCAGCACATGAATCTTCTTGCCCGCCGAATCCGTCTGCTGACCGGTGCCGTCATAGGTCACCGTGTAGTCCGCACCCAGCTGCAGCATGCTGGTGTGTCCCTGGGCATTTTCCGTGGTGATCACCAAGGAGCCGCTGATATAGGCCAGGGTGTCGGTCATAGCATCGTGGATGTAAAGAGGCGCTCCGTTGGTCAGCGCCAGCTTTGCCTCGTTGACCGTGATCTTATAGTGGGCGGTGTAGCCGTCAAAGTCCTGGGTCAGCTTCTTCTCAAACAGATTGGGAATGGTCACCGACGCATCATCGTAGGAAACCCGAACCGAGTTGGCGCCGTCGGGTATGTAGTACAGCTGCGCCAGGTTGTAGACCTGGTAGCCCAGAGCGCCGTAGTCCGACAGCAGATCCGGATCATCCGTCCGATAGACGAAGGTGAAGGTCATGTTCTGGGTCTCGGTCCAGCATTGACAGAAGCCGTTGGTTGCCCAGCTGCCGTCATCCTTCTGATACCAATATTCGCCGCAGCCTGACCAGTGGCAGGTTTCCGGGGTGCATTGGCATCGGCATAGCAGATTGATGGTTCGGTTGTAGCCCATGCCGTTTTCCGTGGCGGTCCAGGCATTGTCCCAGGCGAACATATCCTGGGCCGTGGCATCCTGGATCCGTGGGATCTGGATGGTGGTGCCGTTGTAGACGGCAGTGACCGTGGCCAGATTCACATCGTTGTGAACTCTGCCGATGGCCGTGCCACCCGCATCCAGCAGCCGCATCTCATCCATGATGAACCAGGAATATTCCGCCCGCTGGCCTTCCGGTCGTCCCGGCACAGTGGCCTGGATCTCCCAAAGGAACTGACCGCCGGAGGCATCGGAAACGAAATTGCCCTCCTTGACGATGTGGGCCTGGATCTGGCCCTGGGTGAAGTTACTCCAGCCCCAGGCCATCTGACCGTCCACGGTGACCTTGTTCTCATAGGAGAAGGTACCGGGGCTGTTCAGCTGGGTGGGTGTGGAGGTGTAATCGATAATGTAGCTCCAGCCCTCGTTGCCCAGCTCCAATTCTCCGCAGTAATCGCAGACAACGGTTTTGGGGATCTTGTAGGACCAGCCCGATTCCTCCCAGATCAGGTGGGGATCATCCGGTGTCACCGTCCAATGGTGCCAGCCGCCGTTGGGGTCGGAAACGCCGAAGCTCAGACCCGCATCCATATCCGATTGGGTGTAGGTATGGGGACTGCTCCAATCGCTGAGCATGGGCTGGTCGGTGAGAATGTTGCCGGGGATCTGGGAATCGGCATAGCCATCGATACGCACAGACCATTTGATCTTGCCCGCCGCCTCATTGGGCGAGCCCCATTTGGTCAGCACCGTCGGTGCGGTCTGCTGCGCAGGCGGCTCCACCTTAACGGAAATGAAGCCGTCAAAATCGATAGGCTCTTCCTGCTCCGGGAAATGGATGCCCAGAGTCGAGCTGATGGTAATGTCCGCGCGGCTGTTCATTTCCTCGTTGAACACCAGGGTGATAAGACCCGTATCGGTCACCACCCAGCTGCCCACATTGGTACCATCCTTCAGAATGAACTGGCCTTCACCGCCGTCCACCATCAGACCGTTGGGGATCTGATACTGATAGGTTCCCGGCAGGAAGCCCTTGGGGCTGTTGAAGGTAAGGGTCAGCTTGTAGCCTTCGTTGGCTTCGGCGATGTAGTTACCCTCTGCATCCTTGGGCAGCTCTTGATTGTTAAAATCCAGCAGCGTGAAGAAATAACTGCCGTTGTTGGCTTCCAGATAAGGGATCAGCTCCGTAATGGAGCGGGTGGCTCTGAGAGAATAGCCCCGGCTCTGAACCGGCTGCTGACCGCCTTCCGTAATGGTGAAGGTGGGGCCTATTGCCCTATCCGCAGGCGCCTCCGGCGCTTGCCATTTGCCGGTCTTGCCTGCCGTCATGCCCCAGCCCAGGATCTGCTGGTCTGTCAGCGGCAGGATCTGGGTAGCGACCGTACCGTCCCAATCGCCACGGATCAGACAGAAGGTCGCCAAGTTCACCTCGGTGACGATACCGGCGGTGTTGTCCCGGAAGAAGACCACATCACCGCTTTGGGGTGTGTAGGCTCCGGTTGGCGCAAAGGCTCCGGTGGTCTTCCACAGGTTTGCCATAGCCGCTGCGCCGGAGCTGGACGGGAATATCGCCGCATCGGCGCCGGCATAGTGCAGGCAGAAGGACACGAACAGCGCCGACCAATCCTGGTAGGGTGCGCCGTACCAGGCGCCGTAGCGGGTGTAGCCGTTGCGATTTCCCAGCCGGTCCACCTCAAAGTTCCGCTGGCTCTCGCTGTAGCCCACCTGGGTCTTGGCGATGCCCGCCAGATCCTCCCGCAAAATACCCGTGTAGGGATAGGTGGCAAACAGCTGCTGCCAATCAAGCTGGGTTTCCGTGTCCGCCTTGGGATCGCAGTAGCAGCTTGTGTCGTGGATGTGTACCGCCTTGCCGCAAACCGGCACCCCCTCCTGCATGCACCCGCCATCATGCCGATGCTCCTCCAGGCCGCAGGATGCGCCGTTTGCGATCGTAACGCCCGTCACACGCAAATTCCACACCGTGGCGAGCGCAACGATCATGGATAGGGCCGTCAGAATCGCCACGGCCCGCCACCATCGTCGTTTTGCAGTATTCAGTTGTAACAAATATTGTTCAACAATACCCATAAACGCCCGTCATTCCGGTTTCTAAATTCTAATTTCTAAAAAAATCTGATACTCTTAAAGGGCCACACCCGGAAAAATACTTTTCCCACGATCTGGTCCTTGGGGATACAGCCGATCAGGCTGTTGCGGGAGTCCACGGAGCTTTCCCGCATGTCTCCCACCACAAAATATTGCTCCGCCGGCACCTGGAACGGAAATTCCAGGTCACATTCGCCAAAGGCCTTCTGCTGGACGTAGGGTTCCTCCAGCTTTTCGCCGTTGCGGTACACGGTTCCGTCGGTGTCGATCTCGATCCAATCCCCAGGCACACCGATGACCCGCTTGATCAGCAGCTTATTGTTCCAGGTAAAACCGCAAAGATCGCCCCGCTCGAACCGGGTGGTCTTCATCAGCAGCACGATGTCGCCGTTGTAGAGGGTCGGCTCCATGCTGGTGCCCTCGATCTGGATCACCGGCAGGATCAGCGTGGCGATCAGCACCGCCACCGCCGCCACAATGGTCAGCACATAGACCGTGCCGCCCAGAGCCTTATTGTAGGCCTTCTGCCGGCGATAGCGTTTTCGCTCGGTCTCCACCTGGGTTTTCGTCGGAAGGGATACTTCCTTTTTCTTTCTGTGCAGCATATCGATCACCCGTTGTCAGTGTGGCTCTGCCCGTATTCCTGCAGGATCGCTTCCAGGGCAGCATCGGTCTTTTTGGTGTTAGCCAGCAGCTGCTGGGCCTCGGCTCTGGCCTCTGCCAGGATCCGCTCCCGCTCTTGATCCATCTCTGCGTGCATGGCGCGGATCTCGCTCAGATACTGCTCCGCCGCATTCTGGGCGCTGCGGAAGCAGCCGTTCAGCTCCAGGGCAGCCTCTGCCAGATTACCCGCATTGCGGATGTGCAGGCGCTTGTCCGCCAGCTGCTGTTCCAGCTGCTGATTCTTCTCGGTCAGCTTGTCCATTTCCAGCTGCAGCTGGTAAATAATGTCAATTAATTGGGCTCTGGTCAGATTCTTAAATTCCTTATCCGTCATCGATTGCGACCCCCTTTTTTTGGCTTGTGACCACCTGAATATATAGTCCCGCCATCATACATATTTACCTTGTATTTTATCATGCGACCCCTTACAAACCTCTTACAAAAAGAAAAAAAGTGCTTATTTTCAGACTTTTTATTCACTTTTCCAAAGGGAGCCGCAGGTTTTTTCCGCCCAGCTGTACTGGGTCATATACTCCCCACGGAAGACGGGCTTTCCGGTCTTCTGGTAGCTGTAATAATCGCAGTCCAGCTTCTCCGTGTCCACGGAATACAGGTAGTTGTTGCGCTCAAATACATCCCCGGCACCGACCGCCGCCAGAGTCTGGCGCAGGTCATAAAACAGCTGATGGATGTAGTTGTTGCTCTTGGCAGCCTCGTCCTCTTCCCAGAGAGCCACACAGATCTCCGCCACGGTCACACCGGCGCCGTTTCTGTCCACCAAAAAGGCCAGCAGTTCCTTGGTCTTGGAGCGCTTGAAGCTTAGCTTCTCGCCGCCCACAAACACCTCAAAATTGCCGAAGCACTGCACCTGCAAGGGCTTTTCCCGTCGCCGGATGCCCTTGATATTGTTGATCTCCGCCTGCACATCCGCCGCCGAAATGGGCTTGAGCAGATATCCGGAGGCATGGAGCTTAAAGGCCGGGATGGCATATTCCTCGTAGCCGGTGCAAAACACGATCTTGCAGCCGGGACACAGCTCCAGGATCTTCTCCGCCAGGCTCAGACCGCCCATGCCACGCATTTGGATATCCAGGAAGGCAATGTCCGCCGGATTCGCGCGCACATGCTCGATGGCCGCCTCACAATCGGAGAACTTGGTAAGGGCGGTAATATCCGGGGATGCGCTGATGGCCTTTGCCAGGGCGCCCAGCATCAAGGGTTCATCATCTACTGCAATGGCGATCATCTTTGTCCCTCCTTCGGTATGGTGATCCGCACCTTGGTGCCGGCGTCCGGTTCGCTTTCCAGCTCCAGAGTGCCGTCCACCATGGCCTTTAATCTCTCACGAATGTTGCGAATGCCGATGTGCTTTCTGTCATCGAGCAGCTTCTGGGTGTCAAAGCCCACGCCGTTATCCTCCACGGTCACGCAGTAATGGGTGTCCGTCTCAAAGGACATGACCCGAACTCTGCCGCCTCTGGGCAGCTTCATCAGACCGTGCTTGATGGCATTTTCCACAATAGGCTGGATGGTCAGCGCCGGGATCCGGAAATCTCCCGTATTCATCTCGAAGAACACGGTGATATCCGGGAACCGCACATTCTCAATGCTCACATAGTGGCGCACATGCTCCATTTCCTGGGACATCATAATGGGTCTGGGGTTGTCCAGCTCGCCGAAATTGCCCCGCAGATACTTGGCAAAATTGTGTACCAGCTCACCGGCCTTATCCGGATCCAGCTCGCATAGCTGCTCGATGCTGCCCAGGGTGTTGTAAATGAAATGGGGTCGGATCTGGCTCATCATTGTAGAAATGCGACTTTCCGCAAGCTTGGCGTTCAAGGCCGTCTTTTCCGTTTCCAGTTCTTTTGCCTTTGCGGCAGCGTTGATGCCTTGGGGAATAATTCTGAGGACCACGACCATAGCTGCAACAAAGAGTACAACGAAAGCACAGCCGGAAAGAATGCCGCCCTTCCAGATGCCGACAGCTGTCATAGCTACATCGACACCGAAGGTGATCAGCGGAAGAATTGCGCCAATATAGAGCCAATTGCTTTTTCTCTTTTTGCAGAAACATTCTTTTACAAGGCAACCAAGCAGAACAATGTTTGCAACAAGCTGGGCAACGGTCCAATAGCACCATGTATCATAAAAGCACTGTTCTGTTATCACAGGAAGAACAAACAATATCGCATCTGCCGCGCCTAAACAAATAACAGTGATCACACCAGCTTTTTTGCTGGATGCGAGAAAATACACGATAGCCATGCATAGGAAGAGCATATAGAGCATCATTGCACTTCCAACAGCAATGGTGTTGGAAACAATGGATTCACTCCAGAAGGAAACGCCTCTTGCGCTGTAAGCAAAGTAGATGCCGGCACACATGGTCGTTAGTCCAAAAAGCCAAAGCACCTTGCTGTTTTTGATATGGATCAGCGTGGAGAACAACGCAATACCTAAAATGGCAAGAGCAACGAGTATAAAGATAAGTCCGGTATTTCTTTGGGTTGCACCGCTTTCCAGCACACCTTTTTCAAAATCAATATTTGCCCATAACGCCGTATTGGCCAGCATTTCATCGATTGCCGTTTCATTGCCAAAGTGGTGGGGATTGTGGATCAGAATTTCAATGGGGGCTTCGCTTTGGGTCGTCAGAACATAGGCGGTCCAATCTATACCGCAGGCAGAGTCTCCAAACAGAGGATTTTCCATATCCATGATGTATGGTTCATTTTCACCCTCATAAAAAGTCAAACTAATATGATTTATGTACAATGCGATGGGGATATCCCCGGTGTAAATGCCAATATACTCGCCGTCAGGGGTCAGCATATGAAAGTTGCCACGCAGAGTCACATCACCTTTTGTAGACGGAATGTGCTGCCCTTGCACGATCTCCTGCCACTGGCCATCGGCAATGCGGTACTCACCATCAAAATATACCCCCGCCAACAACGCCGGTTGTGCTTGCATGCTGGTTGCATTTCCGTGCCATAGCAACAACGCAACTAAAAGAAGGATCAATATGATGCCTACAATTTGAAGGCATGTTTTGTTAAAAAAAGGTATCTTCTCTTTCTGGTGCATGGTTTTTGCTCCTTTGCAAAAATTCCTGCCTAATTTATGTTATTCCCGCAAATGCATGGGCGAAATATGCGATTATACAATCGTTTAATTTTAGGTTTTAGCCCTTTCTTTGTAATAATATCTGCTGGATTTTCGACTATTGCGAATTGCTTCACATTCCCTGTTACCACAGTACTTTTGGCGATTACCTCTTTTTATATACGCTCTTCCGCATCCCTCGCAAAAAGCAATGGTGGTCTTTCCTCCCCAGTCTTCTAATGCACCGGTATTAACCGCCATAAATCGCGCCAATGCATAATATGCCGCATCAATTACCGAATTTACCTCAGGCAAAAGCATAAGTTTCCCATCTGGGCCGGGTTGGAGCGCCAGCTTCAATTTAGGCAGTTTCTCTGTACAGTTTTCGATAATGGTCTTTTTCCCGGCAGCCTCTTTTTCGGACAGCCACTTATCAATAAGATTGTTACTGCCGTCAGGATGAATGTTTGAATAATACCGCCGGGCTTCCGTCGGCTTCTCATCCATCAAACACCGCAATGTGAACATCAGCATCGCATCATTATATAGTCGACGCAGATCTTCAACCATATCTTCCACATAGACATAATACAGTTCGACTTCATTCACTAAAACATCCCAAAGGTTGATTTGCGAGAAGCTGTTCAATATACCATCTTCTACATCTCCATCCGGATAATATGGGTGAACATTTTTAAGGCACCAGTCAATGATTAGCTGAGCCTGCCCCATGGGTGTGCGAGTTTTTGTATCTTCATAAAGATTTATTAGATCCAACAGCAGTTCTTGCCCAGCGGGATAGCCTGCATACATTTTAGGTGCTACGCCATTCGTAAACTCTGCATAGATTGTTAGTTTGCCATCTTCTGTACCAATTCTGTATGAATCAAAACAAAGCGTCTTTCTTTTTATTTCACCAATGCCGCCGATTTTGGCAGCATCCAGTTCCATCATTAAGTTCATAGTTCTCACCTTACCGATATTTTTACCGATAGAATTGTTCTATCACCAAAATTATTACCATTAGAATAATGTTTACGGTGATATTATAGCGTATAATTACGACAAACACAAGAGCAAACAATAAAATACTTTCTCAAGACGGACGTCGACCTTCAGAAAGGTAGTTTCCCGCACCGGCCCACCAGGTCGGTTTCAATAGGGGAAGTCTACCCATTTCAGGAAAGGAGGGGTTACCTATGAAAAACAGAATCAAGCAGAGATCCAACCGCAAGCTAAAGGCTATGGAAGAACGCCTGGATAAGCGCAACCATTACGGCAACAAGGATCTGACCATTTACAATGCGGTGCAGCAGATCCGCACCAACAGCAAGGCAGAGATTGCCTTGAGATAAGACAAACAGCCACCGCTCGGCAGTTCACAGACCAATCGGTGGTTTTTGTTTGCTCATTTTATTACCAAAGAAAGGAGGTGTGACCTATGGAAAGAACAACTATGAGCGTGCAGGAACTCTCCGCTCAGATGGGTATTAGCCTGCCCAAGGCATATGAACTGGTAAAAACACCCGGTTTTCCCACTCTGCGCATTGGTACAAGAATCCTGATTCCCATTGATGCCTACAAGGAATGGCTGATAAAGCAGTCCACAGGCAATTGATCCAATTTTATTTCCTATAGAAGGAGGTGAGAAAAATGACAAACAATGCCAAACCCATGCAAATAACAGTCTACCATTCCGGTGAGTGTGGCAATGCCAAGAACTGTAGGTATCCCAATGTGGGTGCCGGCAGCACACCAGTGGAACTGAAGCAGCTGTTTTGTTATGACCATACCTTTATCCGATTTAAGAATAGCTATCGCAGCATCGATAACTTTGAAGAGGTAGCGGTGGCGGTACTGGATAACGACAATGACCATTCGGACGATCCCGGTGCGTGGATATCCTCCACAGATATTCCCCGGCTGTTTCCGGATGTTCCTTGTATCGTCTACACCAGCCGCAACCATATGAAACAGAAAGGCAATCGTTCTCCCAGACCTCGTTTCCATGTGGCATTTCCGGTGGAGCCTATTGCCGACCCTAACCAATTCACGGCGCTGATGCAGCGGATCCAGGCAGCATATCCCTTCTTTGACGATAATGCACTGGATGCCGGACGGTTCTTCTTTGGTAATCCGGACACGGAGGTGTACATCTTCCCCGGCAGTACCTCTATCGACCGATTTTTGGACGAGCAGGCTGCAGAAAATGCCTTTGCGGAAATGGAACGCACCATACCGGAGGGCAGCCGTAACAGCAGATTATCCCATGCCGCTGGGAAGATTCTCAAGCGGTGGGGCGATACCAAGGAAGCTGGGAAGAAGTTCCAGGAAGAAGCGGAGAAGTGTAGTCCGCCGTTGGATCGTGCGGAGCTGCAACATATTTGGAACAGCGCCCTCAAGTTCTATCGAGGAAAGGTAACCAAGCAGCCGGACTACGTTCCCCCAGCAGATTACAATGCCCCGGCAGAGCCTAAATGGGAACCGCCGATCCCCTTCACCCAACACACCCTCCCTACATTCCCGGTGGATGCATTTCCTCCCGATATTCGGGACTATGTTCTGGCGGTGGCGGAAACCACACAAACTCCGGTGGATATGGCTGCAACAGCAGCATTGGCCGTGTTGGCACTCTGCCAGCAAGGCAAATACCGGATAAAAGGTAAAGACGATTGGATTGAGCCTCTGAACCTATTCACCGTTATTGTGGCGGAGCCCTCGGAGCGGAAATCTGCGGTCATCAGCCATATGGCCGGTGCGGTACATCGGTTTGAAGCCGCATACAACCAGCAACACGCTGCCGCCATTGAACGCAGCCGTGTAGAAAAGCGGATACTGGAAAAGCAGCAGCGCAACCTGGAGGAAATGGTTCTCAAAGGCAAGGCGCAGATCGAGGATCTTCAGGATGTGTCTATGCAGTTGGCTAATTTCCGGGAGGTAATGCCCATGCGGCTGTATGTGGATGATGTTACCACAGAAAAACTGACCTCGGTTCTATCGGAGAATAACGGTACGGCGGCTATTCTTTCTGCGGAGGGCGGTATCTTTGATATGCTCTCCGGCATCTACACCAAGAATGTGAACATCGATGTATTTCTGAAGGGTCACAGCGGTGACACCATTCGTGTGGACCGTATCGGCAGAAACAGCGAAAGCATTATGCACCCGGCACTGACGGTGCTGTTGGCAGTACAACCCAATGTGTTGTCCGGTATGATGAGCAACGGCACTTTCCGGGGCAGAGGCCTGACCGCACGATTTATGTACTGTTTGCCAAAATCCCGTGTGGGCGACCGCTTGTATCGCACACAACCGATCCCGGACGAAGTCTCCCGGTGCTATGAGATAACCATCCGCAACCTACTGGATGAAGGCACACCGCAAATACCGGAACTGATCTACTTATCCCCGGAGGCGGACAAACTGTTGGAGGCATTTGCCGGTGAAGTGGAGTCCAAGCTAAAAAGCGAATACTCCGATATCCCGGATTGGGCAGGTAAGCTGGTAGGCGCTGTGCTGCGGATCTCCGGACTACTGTGCCGGACCTCCAATGCCAAGTGTGCTGATTTCTTGGACATTCCGGAGTCCACCACAGTATCTCCGGAACAGATGACCGGTGCTATTGCTATCGGCAGATACTTTACCGAACACGCCCGTGCCGCTTATTCCCTTATGGGTGCAGACGATCTGGTCAAGCAGAGTAAATACACACTGGATGCCATCATCAAAAACGGCCTCACGGAATTTACCCGCCGGGATATTATGCGGATCTGTCGAAGCTTCAAGAAAACGGAGCAGGTGCAACCGGTGCTGAACCATCTGACAGACCTTGGCTATTTGGCTTTGAAGGAAGCTGAGCAGTCTGTCGGCAAAGGCAGACCCAATAATCCCGCTTATCTTGTTAACCCCCTGCTATACCGGGATGCAGCGTGAAAAGGTATTTTTGTCCTTTTTGTCACGCGTCCCTTAAGTATAGATATCACATTTTAAGGAGGCATTTCCTATGACCTATCGCATCCGTGACCCTTGCCATTAGCATTTATGTCCTTTTTGTCCTTTGTCCCTTAAGGGTAATAGATAGAAAAACAGTATAAATATATATTCGTTAAATTACTGCTTTCTATATATACCCCTATAAAAACACAGTTCTCTATATTAGAGGACGCGTGACAAAAAGGACAAAAATCGAAAACCCACACAAATTTTACGAAATGAGGTATTGAACGATGAAAATCAAGCAGCTGATTCCTATCAGCAATGAGTATGCCGTCCTGGCTACTGACGATTACGACTACAAGCATATTTGCTACGACCGCAAGCTGGATGATGTACATTTCTTCTGGGCTGTCCTGGATGGTGGCGAATATGACCATGATGCCATTGCCTTAATTCAGGTGTCCGAAGATGGCAGCTATGAAATCTGTGAGCGCAACCTGGTGGTGGAGCGGCAGGTCTGTCCCATCTGTGGGCAGAAGATGTTCCCCAAGCACAGCGAGAAGCATACCCCCACCTCATGGCAGGATTGTGCAGGCTGCGGTTATCGGCTGGATACCAGCTATGATGCCAAGGACACTGCCGGTTCCAGAATACAGGAAATCATTCGAGGCCGTGAAGAAGATGATGCCTGAGGATATGTCCCGGTATCTTTGGGAAGGCCTTGACCTGGATAGGTACTCCGTGGTGCGGATCGTCCCACAAGACAAAGATAATGCCGTTGTCATCATGTACAGCAACGACCCTAGCGACCCGCACTGGTGTTTGCAGTACAAAGGCAACGGCCATTATTTTACCACCGCCAAGCAGCTGATGGATTACTACTGCAGCCGTGGTTTCAAGAAACTGCACGAGCCGATCCTCTGACCCCCGGGAGGGGGGTGGGGGGTGGTCAAATCTCTACGACTATTTTATCGGACAACGGGCCTGGGGTCGCGTGTGGAAAAACGGCGAAATCAAACCCGAAAATCTGAAAAATCAAACAGAAAGGACGATAAACCATGTCGAAAGACGGAACGAATCGTGGCGGAGCCCGTCCCGGAGCGGGCAGAAAACCCAAAGCGATCTCGGAAAAACTAGCATCCGGAAATCCCGGCGGCAGAAAACTGACGGTAGTGGACTTCGGTGACGAAGCCGAAAGCCTTACAGGAAGCATTATGCCCCCGGTGAAGGATTACCTCAAGGCAAAGCAAAAGGACGGTACGGTCACCTGCGCTGAGGCAATCTACACGGAAACCTGGCAGTGGCTGCAGGAGCGCAAGTGCGATCAGCTGGTCACTACCCAGCAAATCGAACAGTATGCCATGAGCGTGGCACGCTGGATCCAATGTGAAGAAGCGGTGTCTGAATTTGGCTTTCTTGCGAAGAAGCCTTCAGGCACCGTTATTTCATCCCCTTATGTCACCATGGGACGGGAGTATATGAAGCAGGCCAATGCCGCCTGGTTTCAAATCTACCAAATCGTGAAGGAAAACTGTGTGGCGG
>JAZLCU010000074.1:0-18941 GCA_045614325.1 Faecousia sp.
ATAATTAGTAACCAACCTTCTCCCTGCACTCGAAGGGAGCTGCCAGTTCTTCGCTGATGTAGACCTGGGTCTTCTTGGTCTGCAGCATGGTGGAAGGCAGGTAAGGAGTGAAGGGGCCGTGGGTGCACACACGGGAGGTCATTCTCTGCCAGGAGGAGAAGGTACCGCAAGTAGCCAGAGCATGAACTTCGATACGCTCCTTAGCACGCATAACATCCAGAGGTCCGATGGTTGCGGCGCAGGGAGGAACATTTGCGATGTCGCCGGACTGACCGAAGGTGCCGTTCAGGGAGTTCTGCATAATGGTCATGGGGTGCAGCTTGACGATCTGTGCGGGCTGATTCAGCCACTCTTCGATGTCGCCGGAGCCGATGAACTCGGGGATGGGATCAACGAAAGCCATATGGCCTGCCCAACCGGGAGAGGTGGAAGCGATGTCAGCGCCGCCCTCGGTGATGTCGTTGATGATCTTGGAGTAGTCCTTGATGTTCTCATTGGTGGGGAAATGGACATTTTCCATAGGCATACGCAGCTTCTCGTCGATCTGGTAGTAGAAGTACTTGATCATGGAGTGAGCAAAGCCAGCCTCGTAGGTAACAGGGGCGATGTTGCCGTTCTCGTCAGCCCACTCGTCCTCAGCAAACAGGTGGACCTTGGAGCAGTCGACCTGGAAGTAGTTGATCAGGGTTGCCAGAGGGATGTAGGTGTCGGGCTCGGGGTTGCCCAGAATCATGGAGAAGGGCTTGCCTGCTTCGGAAGCAGCCTTCAGACGGGAAAACAGAGTTGCGATCAGCACGGGATGGGGATTCATCACGACCTTAACGTCGAATTCAGGATGCCACCAAGGCTCACGCTGCTCCAGCTCCTTGCCGCTCATCTTGCGAACGCGCTCGCAGACTTCCTTGTCCTTGAAGGGGACAAACTCGTGGGGCTGAAAATCAAATTTTGTTGCGGGATCAACAATCCAATCTTTCATTATTTCAGTTCTCCTTTGAAAATTACTTTGTTTACTTTCATCCGGTGATCTACGACCACCAGGTCAGCACGTTTTCCTACGGCGATCTCGCCGCGATCCAGCAGGCCAATGGCTCTGGAGGGGTTATAGGAAGCATAGCGGAACACATCCACAATGGAGGCACCGGTGTGCTTCATCATATTCCGGCAGGCTACATCCAGACTCAGCTTAGAACCGGCGATCTCTCCGGCAAAGTCAAAGCACAGGTCGGTAACACCGTCATAGCCTTCAGGGATGGGACCGTCAAATACACAGGAATCGGAGATCAGGATCAGCCGATCCTCGCCCTTGATCTTGCGGATCAGGCGCTGCATATAGGGATCTACATGGATACCGCGGCTGTCGCAGATCATTTCTGCGTAGATCTCATGGTTGTAGTTGACGGTTTCGTCCACGCACACGCCGCGAACTTCCGGGTAGAAAATGCGGTCGCCGGTGGCATTGGTGTGGTGGGTGCCGATGCACAGACCGTAGGGCATCAGTGCTTCGATCTGCTGAGGAGAGGCCTCACTATGACCAACAGAGAATTTGACCGTGGGGTTATTCTCTCTGGCATCCAGCACAAACTGCAGGATGTTCTCCCGTTCGGGGGCCAAGACCCAAACCTTGGCATCGGTGCCGACGGCATCGATGACAGGCTGGTACTCTTCTTTCAGAATGGGGCCTTTCCAGGGGTTATTCTCCCGGTCAGCGCCAAACTTGGGATTCATATAGGGACACTCCATATAGAAGCCTACAATGGATTCACCCTCGGGGGTGGCCATTGCGGCCTTCACGGTGGCGATCTGCTCCAAAAGCTGCTGGCCGTTCATATTGAAATACAGGCAGGCCAAATTGGTGGTCGTGCCGTGCTTCAAATTAAACTGGGCCGCTTCGATGGGTTCATCGAAGTACCAGTGGCCGCCACCAGCGTGGTTATGGATATCGATCAGGCCGGGGCCTACGAACAGGCCTTCGGCGTCGATGATCTCACAGCCTTCGGGAATGGGAGTGTTCCGCATTTCACCGAAGCCGGCGATCTTGCCGTCTTCTACAAACAGAACCGCTTCGGGGATCAGATGATCCTTCATAACCAGTTCTGCATTGATAATTGCGAGCATATTGTTCACGCTCCTTTTGTTTATCGCAGGCCGTCCAGCAGCGCCTTGCCCTCGCTGATGATCAGTTCGGCAGTGCCTGCCTTATAACGGGAGGATCTGGCTTCGTAGCCGCCCTCATCGTAGGAGTCCTGCATGGGGAAATAGCCTTCATTGCCGTTGGTCAGGCAGGTAGGCAGAACCATATCCCAGCCCTCTGCGGACTTAAGGCCGATGCCCACGCCGTTAAACGGCTCGCCAGGAACACCGATCAGCGCCACATTGCCGATGGCAATGGCGGTCAGCGGCAGGGGGAAGGATTCGGGGCCGTGCTCCAAACGAACCATACGGCCGGCCTCTGCCACCACAGTGGTCAGCTCCATACCCTTGAAGGGGATCTCGTCGTCCTTGCCTGCAAGGTGCAGGTCGTTATACTTGTGGGCCAGAGGCATATCCTCGGGCTTGGGCATATTGGACGGCAGGTTGGAGATCTTCTTGGTAAACCGCAGGCTGTCCACATCGGTGTAATTGACCTTGTCGTAAACCTGCAGGACTGCGCCGGCCATTACATTGCCCATATGACGGGCGTGGCCGTAGCCACGGTCCACATCGTCAAAGTCGTGGAACATATCGTTGTGGTCGCCGCCCTTGGCGTTGACATTCACATGGTTTACATCGCCCTCTGCGCCGTTGAAGAAAATGGCTTTCACATTATCCAGCGCCTTTTCGGTTCTTCTGCGGAAGAAGCCGGGCCAGTCAGCGGAAACCTTGCTACCGCCGATGGTATCGGGGTGGCAGCCCATATTGGCCAGCACGATGGTGTCGGCACCCTCCCGGTCAAATCTAAGTACATTGACACGCTCGTCCACATCACCGATGGGATGCAGAATGTCGGGGTTGCCTACGCCGGGGTTGGTGCGCACCTTGCCGTCCTTCATACGGAAGCGGCGGACAAAAGCGATGTTGGGCGCGTGGCCCACAGCCCAGCCCATCTTGGCAGGCTTCAGGTCAGCCAAAGCATAAGTAGCAGCATCGGCGATGCGCTTTTGCACGAAGGCACTGTACTCCCGAACCAGATCGTTTTCGGAATTCAGGCCGTAGGTGCTTGTGGTATGGCTGTGGGTACAATGGATGAAGATGGCTTCTTCCGGCACACCGGTGACCTTAGATGCGTTGGTAATAAATGCATTCACATCGACAGTATCGATAGAGCAGCAGTCAATCGTGATCAGCAGGGCCTTATTGGCTTCGCAGGCCAATGCCACTACATTGACTTCCAGCTCATCCAGAATGCCTTCCACAAAGCGCTTTTTGAAATAGCCGCGAATGGGAAGCCCCATCATGGGGGTGATATTCAATCTGCCAAAACCGGCTTGTAATGTGTTCATCTTAGCCTCCGATTATACGCGGCCTTCCAACTGGTTATCGTAATGCAGGTCGTAAGCCTTCTCCTCGGGAGTGAACTTACGCAGGGTGTTGATGGTCTCGCCGTTCTTCCACTTGCGATCGTTTACATCCTCGGTGGTACCCATAACGGTGATGTTTGCCTGACGGGGACGAGCGCGGACATGGTCCCAGTCGATGAAGTAGATGTGAGCGAACTCGCCGCCGTCCAGCTTGCCGTCCTTGATGGTCAGGGTTTCGGAACGGCCGAAGAATACGGAGCGCAGGTGACCGTCGGTATTCATGGAGGTGTAGTTACCGGGCTCGTCAACATAGCGGCCGAACTGTGCGTGGATGGGGCCGGGGTGACGGTAATCGCCCTCGTTGGTGTAGTCGGGGATCATCTTGCGCATAATGTCCAGCAGGTCGTGCTGCAGGTACTCCAGGTCGAAGGAATCGATATCGTGGGAGCATTCCTGAACCATAACGGAGCAGGTGGTGTGGTGGGAAACCACGGCCACGGTACCGTTCTTAACGCCGGACTCTTTTACGATCTCCATAACTTCCTTGGAAATGTCATGGAAGGTGGGGATCCAACCGCGGGACTGCAACTGCAATTCTTTCTGATAAACCTTAAATTCCATAATGTATATCCTCCAAAAAATTTATTTTAATTTTTTAATTCTCTTTTAAGCGTGACGCTCGTCCCAAGCCTTGCGGACTGCGGCGATCATCTCATCCACCATTGCGGCGCGATCTGCGGCCTTGGCTACGCCGGAGGAAGAACCGGTGGCATCTGCGCCGGCGATGATGGTGTTGTAAACATCGGTGCCGTTGGCAATGCCGGCGGCGGTCAGCACCAAAATGTCGGGGTTGACGCTCTTGACGCACTTGGTGGCGGCTTCCACATACTCGGGGCCGACACTGACGCCGGTGCCGATCAGTTCGGAAGGTTCTGCAACGATGATATCAGGAGCCAAGGTAGCAATCTTGGATGCGTCAGCCATAGAGTCAGCGCAGACGATGGTGAGCAAGCCGACTTCTTCTGCGCGCTTGATGGTTTCAGCCAAAACCTCGAAGGTTACAGGCTTCTCCACATGGTTCAGCATTACGCCCTCTGCACCGGCGGCAACCAAAGATTCGGGCAGGATATCTGCCAGACCGCGGCCCACGGGAATGGGGTCCATATGGGGGGCAAACACGTGAATGTGCTTGGTGTTCTCCTTGACCCGGCGGATGTCCACCACGGGGCAGGTGAAGATAATGTCCACACCGTACTTTTCAGAGGCGGCATCGGCGGCTTTGGCCAGATCCAGGATTTCGTCACCGTACAGGTAGGATTTGGGGCCGATTTCAAAGAAAGGGGCTTTGATGGTGCAATTGCTATTCATATCATTCATCTCCAAATATGTAATTTCTGAATTAACGAAGGGTGTCCAGCAGCGCAGTACCCTCTTCGATCAGGCGCTCAGCAGTGCCTGCCTTGAAACGGGAGGATCTGGCTTCGTAGCCGCCCTCATCATAAGCGTCCTGCATGGGGAAGTAACCCTCACTGCCGTTACACAGGCAGCAGGGCAGAACCAGATCCCAGCCCTGCGCTTTCTTAAGACCGATACCGACACCGTTGAAGGGTTCACCGGGGATGCCCACCATAGCAATATTGCCAATGGCCACGGCGGTGATATCCATGGGGAAGGATTCGGGACCGTGCTCCAGCTTGATCATACGACGGGCTTCCGCCACAACGGTGGTCAGTTCCATACCCTCGAAGGGGATCTCATCATCACGGCCTGCATCGTGCAGCTCGTTGTACTTATAGGCCAACGGCATATCCTCAGGCTTGGGCATATTGGACGACACCTGAATGGTCGTGATCTTGCTGCGGATGGAATCCACATCCCGGTAGTTCACCTTATCGAAAACCTGCAGCACTGCGGCAGCCATCACATTGCCCATATGGCGGGCGTGGCCGTAACCGCGGTCCACATCGTCAAAGTCGTGGAACATATCGTTGTGATCGCCGCCCTTGGCATACACATTCACATGGTTCACATCGCCCTGCGCGCCATTAAAGAACAAAGCCTTTACATTGTCCAAGGCCTTTTCCAGACGGCGGCGGAACATAGCCGGCCAGTCAGCGGAGATCAGGTCGCCGCCGACCACATCCGGGTGGCAGCCCATATTGGCAAGGACGATGGTTTCTGCGCCCTCGCGGTCGAATCTAAGCACATTGACACGCTCATCCACATCGCCGATGGGATGCAGAATGTCGGGGTTGCCCACACCGGGGTTGGTGCGGACCTTGCCGTCCTTCATACGGAAACGGCGGACAAAGGCGATATTGGGCGCGTGGCCCACTGCCCAGCCCATCTTGGCAGGCTTTAAGTCCGCCAAAGCCATCACGGCCGCATCGGCAAATTTTCTGCACAGCATCTGGCCGTATTCACGAACCAGCTTCGCGCTTTCGGTTTCTGCGTCGGCATTGGCAAGCATACCATTGGTGCCGGTCAGGTTCACAACCGGGCCGGTATGGGTGTGGGTAGAGTGGATCACGATTTGATCTTTCATAAGACCTGTGGCCTTACAGACAGACTCGCAGAACTTCTCCTGTTCGGCATTGTTGATAAAGCACAGGTCTGCGCTCATCAAAACTATCTTGTTTTCTCCTGCGGCCAGTGCCAGCGCATTGATCTCCAATTCATCCAGCACACCGGAGGCATAACGGGCTTGGAAATAGCCCACAATCTCTGTTCCCAACGGAGGAGTAATGTTCACTCGGCTAAAGCCGGCGTACAACTTGTTCATTGTGTTTACACCTCGTTTTCATTTTGTTCATACTCGTATCTATAATAACCTCCAAAGCCGGTTTTGTCAATTGATACCAACGGTTTTTGCCTGTTTTTGTCTATATTTTTTCATATTGGCAGGATAAAATTTCGCCTATGACTTGAAGGCCGAAAGCATTTGTGCTATACTGGGCAAAAAGATATATTTTAGGAGGGTTTTTCTTATGAAAAAGGAAAGTCTGAACGCAATTTATGAAGCCTATGATATCGAGGCCGCCTGCATCCGTGAGATGAAAACCTTCATCGACGAGGAGCAGTTTTCCAAGGCCGTTGACCTGCTGAGCAAGGCACCCCGGATCGGCACCTCCGGCTGCGGTCACTCCGGCATCATCTGTCAGCATATGGCGCACCTGATGTGCTGCATCGAGCGTCCCTCCCGGTTCATCTCCCCTGCTGAGGCTGTCCACGGTGCAACAGGCTTCCTGCAGGCAGGCGATGTGATGATCTTCGCCTCTCGCGGCGGCAAGACTAAGGAATTGCTCCCCATCGTTGATATTTGCAAGGCTAAGGGCGTGTCCATCATCACCGTTACCGAGAATATGGAGTCCCCTCTGGCACAAGCTGCCGATGTGGTACTGAAACAGCATGTGAATCGGGAAACCGACAAGTGGAACGCCCAAGGCACCACCTCCACCACCGCACTTTGTATGATCTTCCACGCGCTGCAGGCTGCCGTCATTGAAGAGACCGGCTATCAGGCAGAGCAGTTTGCTCTGATCCACCCGGGCGGAGCTGTGGGCGAGCGGCTGAACAATAAGGCGCTGTAAAGCCTGCTTGGGGAGACCTTTTATGAGCAAACTTTTTAACAGCAACAATCTTTTTATGCAGACCGTGGATCGGTTTTTCACATTCTGTATGCTGAATGTGCTTACGGTGGCCTGCTGTCTGCCCATTGTTACCGGGGGCGCGGCGCTGGCTGCTTGCCACAAGGCCATGCAGGAAATGCTGACCGACCCGGAAGCCAATGTGGGCAAAATCTATTTTCAGGCCTTTAAAAAATGTTTTAAGCAGGCAACCATCGTTTGGCTGATCAACCTGCCGATCTTTGCTTTCGTATTTGTGGACACGGTGCTGCTGCACTACAATTTCAGCGGCCCGATGACCGTTGTTACATATGTGGTGCTGGCCCTTGTGGCCGTTCTGACGCTGGGTATTGATGCATTTATTTTCCCTATGATCTGCCGCTACGAGGATACGCTGAAAAACCATTTCAGCAACGCCTTTTATCTGGCTACCCGCAATTTGCATCGGACGATTCCCTTGGTGGTTCTTTCCCTGTGTCCCCTGCTGATCGCCCTCTGCTCACCGAATTTCTTCTTTAAAACCGTTGTTTTGTGGATCTTCATCGGCATCAGCTGCATTGTTTTCCTGCAGACCCAGCTGGTCTTGCCGGTGCTGCTCAAGATCGAAGAGGCGGACGAGGAACCGCAGGAATGACTTTTAGGAACATAACGCTATGACAATACTGGAATACGCAAAAAAAGAACTCTCCGAGCTGAAGAGTCAATCACCGAAAAAGCGCTGGGAGTACATTTGGGAATACTATAAGATCCACCTTGGTGTGATCCTTTTGGTGATCGTGCTGCTGGTGCAGGGCATCGTCACCATCTGCACCAGAAAAGATACGGTCTTTACCGGCATCCTGATCAACACCACCCTGACGGCCGACAGCAGTTCCTTTATGGCAGATCTGCGTGAGCAGCTGGAGGTGGGCAAAAAGGAGCAGATCTCCTTCTCCACCAACATTTTTATGACCAACCAGTCTGCGGATAAGGCTGTGGCTTTGCAAAGCATTATGGCCAGCGTCACCATCAAGGAGCTGGATATGATTGCCGGCCCGGAGGAGGCCTTCCGGGTCTGCGCCTACAACGCAAGCAATATGTTTGCCGACCTGCGGGATCATCTGGATCCGGACACGCTAGACAAATTCGCTGACAAGCTCTACTACATTGACGGCGCGATCCTTGAAAAGCTGAATGCGCCGGTGGGTACGGAAGTGGATATGAGTCAGATCGTTTATCCCGATCCGCACAAGCCGGAAACCATGGAAAAACCCATTCCCGTGGGCATCAATGTGACCGAATGTCATCCCTTTATGGCCGCTTATTTTGAGCCGGGTACACCGCATTATATGGGTATGATCACCAACACCACCCGGCCGGAAACGGTCTTACAATTCATTGATTTTCTATTTGCTGAATAACAAAAAACCGCCAAAGTCAAATGACTTTGGCGGTTTTTATTATGGATCATTCAATATCAATCACGTGGACTTCTGCGATTCTGTCCGCAGAGCCGATGGCCAGGTACTTCTCGTCGGGAGACAGGGTGATACTGCTCAGAACGTGGGAAGTGGTGGGGCCGTCAAAGATGCCGCGGACGTTGTAGATCATCACGCCCAACTGGCGCAGACCGTTTACCTCATCGTACTCGAACACATAGCCCAAGTCCTCGTCGTCACCGGCAACACCCCACAGGTGGGTCTTGTCCTTATTGGTGACCATGCAGCGGATGGGGCCATAAGCGGCGGCGTTGCCCAAGCAATAGGCGCTGCCGTCGGGGGAAACGATGGCGCACAGCGCGTCCAAGGTGCCGACAAATTTCTTGCCGTCTTTCCAATCCACCACGCAGGAGGCCTTGGCGCGATAGCGGCGGCCGGTCATCTCAGGCAGCTTGATGTTTTCATCAAACTCGGGTGCCTGAGGCAGGATGTTGGCGCGCAGCCAAGCCTTATACTGATCGTCGATCTCGCTCATACGCTGCAGCGAGACAACTTCCTTGTCAACGATCTGCAGTACGAAGGCGGCGGTATCAAACTGGCCGCTTCTGCCGGATACGACATGCAGTTTATAACGGGAATCCTTGGTGGGCTCAAAGGCCATACCGATGACCTTGGAGTCCTCAACTTCCAGACGGGGCAGTTTTCTCCAGATGCGGACAGCATCAATCTTGGTAGGAGGGAATGCCTGGAAGGGGTTGTTGGGAGAGTTTTCCTCACCGGCAGCAACGGCCTTCTTTTGAGCCTCTTTCCTTCTCTTCAGTTCGGTTTCGGACCATTTGCGGCCCAGGTGCAGAGGATCGTCGCTGATGGGGCCGGGTTCCCGGTAAACCTTGCGGAATTCCTTCAGTTCCAGACCGCCGGCAGAGGGGCGCTCCCTGGTGCCGGAGCACTGGTCACACCAGAACAGACGGTCGTTTTTCGGATCGTATGTTACCTCTGTGACCCAGTTCTGCAGACGCTCGGGTTTACCTAGCAGGCCACAGCAGTAGGGTGCTTCGCCGTTATCCGGATCCCAGCGAATCAGGTAGGTACAGGGAGAGAAGTAGTGGGTGGGGCTGGCGCCGGGGCCGGTAACACCAATCCACATAACACCGTCTTTGTCAATGTCAAAGCCGCGGACGCCAAAGTCGGCATCTTTCACATGGGGTTCATACAGGCCATCCAGGGGTACACAACGACCGATGCAAGTCACCTTGCCGGTTGCAAACTCCAACTTATACATCCAGGGGATGGAGGAGATTGCGAAGATTAGGTACTTGCCGGAGGGGTGGTTGCGGCCCTGCACCATAAAGCGGTAATGGGTATAACTGGTGGTATTGTCCTTGAAATCGGGCACATGCCAATCCAGGTTTTCCAGTTCCACAGTTTCGGTGTTCACCTTGAAGAGTTGACCGGATTTGGAGCAGCCGTAGATGTTGCCGTCTGCGCCTAAAACCAAGCGGTAGCAGAACATTTCCGCAGCCTTACCAAGGTCCTTGATCATACGGCGCTCGTTAAAGTCGTAGCAGTACACATGGCCCCGCAGGAAACCGATCATATACAGGCGGTTGTACTTGGGGTCGTAAGCGGCGCCGTAGACAGACTCCTGAGGAACGGGTGTGCCCAGCGAGAAGCAGTGACCGTTCTTGGGATCAAACACCATAATTTGCGCGCCGGGGAAACCTTCCCACACGTGGTTATGGTGGCCAATGGGCAGCCACTCGGGGTGGCCCTTTGCCTTATCGGAGAAGTGGGTTGCGCCCACGATCAGGTAGTCGTTGGGGTCGTTAGGCTCTTCCGGGTACAAAGCGTGGCGAGGAATCACATTCAGGGATGTGTGGAATTTGGTGTGGGGCAATTTGCGGTCGTTGGGCAAAAACGCGTCATCGCTGTTGCAGACCACTTCCACTTTGTCCGCATCATAGTCAAATCTTGCCAGTTTTGTGCCGATACCAACACCGGTTTCGGAAGAAATCGGGAAATAGAACTTGCCGTCGGGGGCAACGATGCCGTCCCAGCAGGCGTTGGTCTCGTCACCGCCGTCCAGGGGCGCCATTCTTGCGCGAACGCTCGTTTGGTTGATCAAGCGCTTGTAATCGTCGGAGAACAGTTCGAACACATATCTGCCACGATTTACATAGTCAAACTCATTGATCTCAAACATAAAACCCTCTTTTATCAGCCGATATCCATCACATGGACTTCGGCGATTCTGTCCTTAGAGCCGATGGCCAGATACTTTTCGTCAGGAGACAAACAGATGCTGGACAGCACATTGGCCACGGTAGGACCGTCGAAGTAGCCGGGAATATTGTAGTTGATGATACCCATCTGACGCAGGCCGTTTACCTCGTCATACTCGAATACATAACCCAAGTCCTCATCGTCACCGGCAACGCCCCACAGGTGGGTCTTGTCCTTATTGGTGACCATAGAGCGGATGGGGCCGTAGGCAGATGCGTTACCCAAGCAGTAAACGCTGCCGTCGGGAGATACGATGGACAGAAGTGCGTCCTGAGTGCCAACGAACTTCTTGCCGTCCTTCCAATCCACAACGCAGGAGGCTACGGCGCGATAACGGCGGCCGGTGACCTCGGGCAGCTTGATAGATTCATCAAACTGGCAGGGCTGGGGCAGAATATTGGCGCGCAGCCACTTGCGGTACTTATCGTCGATCTCGTCCATACGCTTGACGGAGGTCACCTGACCGTCCACCATTTCCAGAACGTATGCAGCGGTATCAAATTCGCCGCTTCTGCCGCAAACTGCGTGAAGCTTATAGCGGGTGTCCTTGGTCTTCTTCTCGAAGGCCATACCAATGACCTTGGAATCCTCAACCTCCAGACGGGGCAGGCTTCTCCAGATACGGATCGCCTCCACCTTTGCAGGGGGGAATGCGTGGAAGGGGCTCAATCTTGCATTTTCTTCGCCGCCCTGAGGCTGCTTCTTTGCTTCCTCGCGCATTGCGATTTCCTCTTCGGTGAACTTGCGACCCATATGCAGCGCGTCATCGCTGATAGGTCCCGGCTCACGGTAGACCTTGCGGAACTCCTTCAGCTCCAGACCGCCGGCGGAGGGACGCATATTGGTGCCTGCCACCTGGTCACACCAGTACAGACGGTCGTTGACATGGTCATACTCCAGCTCTGTTACATAGTGCTGCAGACGCTCGGGCTTGCCCAGCAGGCCGCAGCAGTAGGGTGCTTCGCCGTTATCGGGATCCCAACGCACCAAGTAAGTACAAGGCGCGAAGTAGTGGGTATCGCTGGCGCCGGGGCCGGTAACTGCCAGCCAAAGAACGCCGTCTTTGTCAATGTCAAAGCCATGGACGGAGAAGTCAGCCTTATCGGTATGAGGCTTATACAGGCCATCCAGAGGCACGCAGCGGCCAATGCAGGTGACCTTGCCGGTTGCAAACTCCAGCTTGTACATCCAAGGAATGGAGGCGATTGCGAAGATCAGGTACTTGCCGGAGGGGTGGTTGCGGCCCTGTACCATATAACGGTACCAGGTATAACTAACGTGGTTATCCTTGAAATCGGGCACGTGCCAATCCAGGTTTTCGATCTCTACGGTATCGGTGTTGACCTTGAACAGCTGGCCGGACTTGGAGCAGCCATAGATATGGCCGTCTGCGCCCAAAACCAAGCGGTAGGTGAAGATCTCAGCAGCCTTGCCCAAGTCCTTGATGACACGGCGCTCCTTGAAATCGTAGCAGTACACATGGCCGCGCATAAAGCCGATCATATACAGACGGTTATGCTTGGGGTCGAACTTTGCGCCGTAGATGGTCTCCTGAGGAACGGGAGTGCCCAAAGAGAAGCAATGGCCGTTCTTGGGGTCATAAACGATGATCTGACCGCCGGGGAAGCCTTCCCAAACATGGTTGTGGTGGCCGAAGGGCATCCATTCCTTGTGGTGTTTTGCACGGTCGGTGGAGTGGGTCAAGCCTACGATCAGGTAGTCCTTGGGGTCGTAGGGGCATTCCGGGTAAAGCACATTACGGGGAATGGCGTTTAAGGATGTGTGGAACTTGGAGTGAGGCAGTTTCCGGTCGTGGGAAAGCAGAGCCTCTTCCGCGTCACAAACCACGACCACTCTGTCGTTGTCATAGTCGAACCAGCCCAGCTTGGTTGCTGCACACAGGCCGGACTCGGAAGACAAGGGGAAGTAGAACTTGCCGTCGGGAGCGACGATGCCGTCCCAGCAGGCGTTGGAATTTTCGCCCTCTTTCATAGGCGCCATTCTGGCGCGAACGCTGGTCTGATTGATCAGACGCTTGTAATCGTCGGAGAACAGTTCAAACACATATCTGCCACGATTTACATAGTCAAACTCATTAATTTCAAACATTTTCTTTTCCTCAATTCAATTGTAAATTACTTGATATCCATCACGTGAACTTCAGCGATTCTGTCTGCAGAGCCGATGGCCAAATACTTTTCATCGGGAGACAGGCAGATACCGGACAGAACGTTTGCTACGGTAGGACCGTCGAAGTAGCCGGGGATATTGTAGTTGATGATACCCATCTGACGCAGGCCGTTTACTTCATCGTACTCGAATACATAACCCAAGTCCTCGTCGTCGCCGGCAATGCCCCACAGGTGGGTCTTGTCTTTGTTGGTGACCATGCCGCGGATAGGACCGTAAGCGGATGCGTTACCCAAGCAGTAAACGCTGCCGTCGGGCGATACGATGGACAGCAGGGCGTCCAAGGTGCCTACAAACTTCTTGCCATCTTTCCAGTCCACAACGCAGGAGGCCTTGGCCCGATAACGGCGGCCGGTAACCTCGGGCAGTTTGATGTTCTCATCGAATTCAAAGGGCTGGGGCAGAATGTTCTCTTTCAGCCACTTGCGGTACTTGTCGTCGATTTCGCTCATACGCTGGACAGAAACAACTTCCTTGTCCACGATCTGCAGAATGAATTCGGCGGTATCGAACTGGCCGCTTCTGCCGGATACAACATGCAGCTTATAACGGGAATCCTTAGTGGGCTCGAAGGCCATACCGATGACCTTGGAATCCTCAACCTCCAGACGGGGCAGGCTTCTCCAGATACGGATGGCCTCCACCTTGGAGGGGTGGAATGCATGGAAGGGGCTCAGTCTTGCATTTTCTTCGCCGCCTGCAGGCTTCTTCTTAGCAGCCTCGCGCTCTGCCAGTTCTTCATCCGTCAGGTAGATAGGCATAATGTACTCTGCCTCGCTGACGGGGCCACGCTCACGGTAGACCTTGCGGAATTCCTTCAGCTCCAGACCGCCGGCAGAAGGACGCAGGTTGGTGCCTGCCACCTGGTCGCACCAGTACAGGCGGTCGTTAATGTGGTCGTATTCCAGCTCGGTGACATACTGCTGGGTGCGTTCAGGTCTGCCCATTACGCCGCAGACGAAGGGTGCTTCACCGTTATCGGGATCCCAGCGGACCAGATAAGTGTAGTGCGCGAACCAGAAGGGGTGATCGCCCATACCGCCGCCACCCATAACTGCCAGCCACATAACGCCGTCTTTGTCGATGTCAAAGCCGTGAACGCTAAAGTCAGCGTTCTTTGCAGGCAGTTCATAGATGCCGTCCAGAGGTACGCAGCGGCCGATACAGGTCACCTTGCCGGTTGCAAACTCCAGCTTGTACATCCAAGGAATGGAGGAGATAGCAAAGATCAGGTACTTGCCGGAGGGGTGGTTGCGGCCTTGTACCATGTAGCGGTAGAAGGTATAACTGGTGTAGTTGTCCTTGAAATCGGGTACGTGCCAATCCAGGTTTTCGATCTCAACGGTGTCGGTGTTGACCTTGAACAGCTGGCCGGACTTGGAGCAGCCATAGATATGGCCGTCTGCACCCATAACCAGGCGGTAGCAGAAGATCTCTGCTGCCTTGCCCAAGTCCTTAATGACACGGCGTTCCTTGAAATCGTAGCAGTAGATATGACCACGCATAAAGCCGATCATATACAGACGGTTGTGCTTGGGATCGAACTTTGCACCATAGATGGTTTCCTGAGGAACGGGAGTGCCCAGAGAGAAGCAATGGCCGTTCTGGGGGTCATAAACAATGATCTGACCGCCGGGGAAACCTTCCCAAACGTGGTTGTGGTGGCCGAAGGGCATCCACTCTTTGTGGTGCTTTGCACGGTCAGTGGAGTGGGTCAGGCCTACGATCAGGTAGTCCTTGGGGTCATAGGGACATTCCGGGTAAAGAACATTACGGGGAATGGCGTTCAGAGAAGTATGGAACTTGGAGTGGGGCAGCTTCCGATCATTGGACAGCAGAGCCTCCTCTGCGTCGCAAACCACCACCACTTTGTCGTTGTCATAGTCGAACCAGCCCAGCTTGGTTGCTGCACACAGGCCGGATTCAGAAGACAGGGGGAAATAGAACTTGCCGTCGGGAGCTACAATACCGTCCCAGCAGGCGTTGGACTTGTCGCCTTCAGGGAGCGGCGCCATTCTTGCGCGGACACTGGTCTGGTTGATCAATCGTCTGTAGTCATCGGAAAAGCGCTCAAATACATATCTGCCTCGGTTAACGTAGTCAAATTCGTTGATTTCAAACATAATCTTTCCCTCATCACTTTCGTAATTTTAATCAATATCCGTTGCTGATATTCATTACATGGACTTCTGCGATTCTGTCTGCCGAGCCGATGGCCAAGTACTTTTCATCGGGGGACAAGCAGATGCTGGACAGAATGTTTGCAACTGTGGGGCCATCGAAATAGCCGTGGATGTTGTAGTTGATAATGCCGATCTGACGCAGGCCGTTTACCTCGTCATACTCGAACACATAACCCAGGTCCTCGTCATCGCCGGCAACGCCCCACAGGTGGGTCTTGTCCTTATTTGTGACCATAGAGCGAATGGGGCCGTAGGCAGCTGCGTTGCCCAGATTGAACACGGTGCCATCGGGGGATACGATGGCGCACAGAGCGTCCATAGTGCCCACAAACTTCTTGCCGTCCTTCCAATCTACCACGCAGGAGGCTGTCGCACGGTAGCGGCGGCCGGTCATCTCAGGCAGCTTGATGGATTCGTCGAATTCGAAGGGCTGAGGCAGGATGTTGGCGCGCAGCCAAGTTCTGTACTTGTCGTCGATCTCGTTCATACGCTGAACAGAAACCACCTGCTTGTCCACAATCTGCATCACAAACTCAGCGGTATCGAAGTCGCCGCTTCTGCCGGATACGACATGGAGCTTGTAGTTGGTGCCCTTGTCCTTCTTGTCGAAGGCCATGCCGATGACCTTAGAGTCCTCAACCTCCAGACGAGGCAGGCTTCTCCAGATACGGATCGCGTCCACCTTGGAAGGATGGAAGGCCTGGAAGGGATTGTTGACGGTGTTTTCTTCTGCTTCCCGTCTTTCGATCTTCTGGCGTGCTTCCTCGATTTCTTCAGGAGTCATCTTTCTTTCATAGATTCTGGGATCTTCGCTGACAGGGCCGCGCTCACGGTAAACCTTGCGGAATTCTGTCAAGTCCAGGCCGCCGGCAGAGGGCCTGACGGTGGTCAGCGGTGCAGTGGACACTTCGTCTGTCCAATACAAGCGATCGTTCAGGGGGTCATATTCCATCTCGGTGACATAGGCCTGTACACGCTCGGGCTTGCCGAACAAACCGCAGACAAAGGGAGATTCACCATTATCGGGATCCCAACGAATCAGATATGTACGGCTGGGGAAGGTGTACTCGGTCTCGTTGTGGAGGCTGCTGCCGGCAACTGCCAGCCACATAACGCCGTCCTTATCGAAGTCGAAGCCGTGTACCCACCAGTTAGCATCGTGTGCGGGCAGCGGGAAGATGCCATCCAGAGGCACGCAGCTGCCCAAGGAGGTGACCTCGCCGGTTTCGAAGTTCAGCTTGAACATCTCATCGGTAGCAGCAAAGGCCATATACAGGTACTTGCCGGAGGGGTGGTTACGGCCCATAACCATATAACGGTACCAGGTGGAGCTGGTGTAGTTATCTTCGTAATCGGGCACATGGAAGTCCAGATTCTCCAGCTCGATGGTGTCGGTGTTGACCTTGAACAGCTGGCCGGACTTGGTGCAGCCGTAGATATGGCCGTCAGCGCCCAGCACCAGGCGGTAGCAGAAGATCTCCGCAGCCTTGCCCAGATCCTTGATGACCCGGCGCTCGTTGAAGTCATAGCAGTAAACATGGCCGCGCATAAAGCCGATCATATACAGCCGGTTATGCTTGGGCTCGTATTTCGCGCCGTAAATGGACTCCTGGGGAACGGGTGTACCCAGAGAGAACACGTGGCCGTTCTTGGGGTCGTAAACAACGATCTGAGAGCCGGGGAAGCCTTCCCAAACATGATTATGGTGGCCGAAGGGCATCCACTCCGGATGGTGGGGTGCGCGGTCAGTGGAGTGGGTGGTGGCGATCACCAGATAGTCCTTAGGATCGTAAGGGCATTCCGGATAAATAGCGTTACGGGGAATTGCATTCAGGGAAGTATGGAACTTGGAGTGGGGCAGTCTGCGGATATTCTGCAGCAAAACATCCTTTGCATTAAAGCAGGTGACTACTCTGTCATTGTCGTATTCAAAACGCGCCAGCTTGGTAGCGCCGCACATACCGGATTCGGAAGACAGAGGGAAATAGAACATACCGTCAGGCGCGACCATGCCGTCCCAGCAGACATTGGCATCTTCATTGCCCTCTTTGGGTGCCATTCTTGCACGCACGCCGGTCTGGTTGATCAGACGCTTTGCCTCGTCGCAGTAGCGATCGGGGAACGCATATCTTTTGGGTCTGTCTTTCTTATTTGTTGTAGCCATAATTCTCCTCCTAAAAACTTAAAAAGTTCGCAGAAATTATAGGTTTTTTCTCATTTGTTGTAAATGCCGGGAAGTTATAAATTGGCATAGTCTTACACTATACCCATCTTAACCAAAGTATATCCCATAAATACCCTTTCGTCAACCCAAAATTGGCACAAAACGGAAATAAAAAACACCCCGACAGATCTAAATATCTGTCGGGGTATCTTGTAAATAAAACCACTTCCCTACCGACGGGAAAATCAATCCAGATAACGGCAGGCAGCCATAGCGGCGACCGCGCCGTCACCGGCTGCGGTGGTCACCTGACGGATCCGCTTGCTGCGGCAGTCACCTGCCACAAACAGGCCGGGGGTCTTAGTGGTGCAGTCCTCACCACTGTCGAAATAACCCCAATCGTTCAGGTCAGCAAACTGGGCAAAGGGGTCGTTTTCGGGCATCAGGCCAACGGCCAAAAATGCGCCGTCTACCTTCAGTTCCTTGGTCTCGCCGGTGATGTCGTTACGGATACGCAGGCCGGTCAGTTCTTCGCCATTGGTGAGATATTCGTCTACCAAGGTGCTGAAATAGACCGTTACATTGTCCTTCTTCATCAAAGCGTCGGCCAGTTTCTTTTCGCCGGTGAAGGTGGCAAGATTCTGCACAACTGTTACATGGTTGCACACTTCGCTTAAAAGCAGCGCTTCTTGCAAAGCAGAGTTGCCGCCGCCGATCATTGCGGTATCCTGACCCTCATAGAAGGCGCCGTCGCAGACCGCGCAGAAGGAAATGCCCTTACCTACCAATTCTTCTTCGCCGGGCAGACCCAACATTCTGTGCTTTACGCCCAGAGCCAAAATGACGGTTTTGCCTTCAAAGGCTGCGCCGTCTTCGGTGAAAATGTGGAACACATCGCCCTGCTTTTCAATGCCGGTGACGGTCTCCAGTTCCACCTCTGCGCCCAGTTCCATAGCCTGCTCGGTCAGTTTTTCGGCAAAGGCAGCGCCGCTGATGAGAATGGTTCCGGGGATATTTTCCACCTTGGGAGAGTATGCGATCTGGCCGCCGAAGCCGGCTTTTTCGATCACAAGTACTGTTTTGCCTGCACGCAGGGCGTAAATTGCAGCGGTCAGGCCGGCAGGGCCGCCGCCTACAATGACTACATCATACATCTTTCTTCCTCCAATAGCAACATACCGGGCATTTGCCCGGTATGTTTATAAAGTCAAATTACAGAGAAGCCAAATACTTCTTAATCTCAGGAACGCTGTAGTAGTTCACATGGTTGGTACCGTCGGTAACAACCAGCGTAGGTGCGCCCTTGATACCGTACTGCTTGCACAGGTCAACATTCTCTTCGGCAATCAGCTTTTCGTAAGCCACGCCGGCCTTGCCCAGCAGATTTTCTGCTACCTTACAGTTGGGGCAGGTCACACGGGAGAACAGGATTGCCTTGGCATTTGCGGCCACAGCAGGCTCGCAGCAAGCGGGTTCATCGGCCTCCAGCTGCACGGGTGCAGTGCGGTTCAGGCGGGAGTTTGCAATGTTGTAAACCTTGCGGTCCTTGTACTCCTGGCTCTTGCCGTCGTTCCAGTTCT
>JAZLCU010000075.1:0-9030 GCA_045614325.1 Faecousia sp.
CTGTTTGCCCCAAGTGCGGTGAGCCCACCCCGCCCCATAGAGCTTGCAAGGCTTGCGGTAACTATAATGGCCGTCAGGGCCTGGCCGCCAAGGCTGACTAAGGCTGGAAAAAAGCGTAAGCTAAGAGGAAGGCGTTCAGCCTTCCTCTTTTTCCATCCCCGGTTTTTTTAGGGATCTCCCCTTTTTTTATTGCTTTTGCGGATCTTTTATGGCATAATGTACTGATAGACCCTTGTATGAAAGGATGTGTTACTCATGGCAAAGCCTCTGGTGGCCATTGTCGGCCGCCCCAATGTAGGAAAATCCATGCTGTTCAATAAGCTCACCGGCCATCGCACCTCCATCGTCGAAGACACCCCCGGCGTTACCCGGGACCGGATCTACGGCGACTGCGAATGGTGCGGCAGATCCTTTTCCTTGGTGGATACCGGCGGTATCGAGCCCAATACGGAAAACGATATGCTCAAATTCATGCGCCGCCAGGCGGAGATCGGCATTGAACTGGCCGATTGCATCGTAATGGTGGTGGATGTGAAGTCCGGCGTCACCGCTGCCGACCAGGATGTGGCCACTATGCTCCGCAAATCCCGTAAGCCTGTGGCGCTTGTTGTGAATAAGTGTGACTCCGTTGGCCCTGTGAACCCGGATGTTTACGAGTTCTACGGTCTGGGCATCGGCGATCTGTTTGAAGTGTCCGCCATCCACGGCCACGGCACCGGCGACCTGCTGGACTGGTGCTTAGAGCAGTTCCCTGAGGAAGTGGAGGAAGAGGAAGAGAGCGAGATTATCAATGTTGCCATCGTTGGCAAGCCCAATGTTGGCAAGAGCAGTCTTCTTAACCGCATTTTGGGCGAGGAGCGTGTGATCGTTTCCAACATCGCCGGCACGACCCGTGATGCCATCGACTCGGAATTCGAGAACGAAACAGGCAAATATTGCTTTATCGACACGGCCGGTATGCGCCGCAAGAGCAAAGTTGACGATATCATTGAAAAGTACTCCAATATGCGTACCGTTGCGGCCATTGAACGGGCAGATGTCTGCCTGATTCTGATCGATGCCAACGACGGCGTCACCGAGCAGGATACCAAGATCGCCGGACTTGTCCACGAGGCAGGTAAGGCGGCCATCATTGTTGTCAATAAGTGGGACGCGGTCGCCGACAAGGAGACCAACACCATGCGCGATAAGGAACTGGCAGTGAAGGACGGCTTGAGCTATATGACCTATGCACCTGTTGTGTTCCTGTCTGCCCTTACCGGCGCTCGTGTGGATAAGCTGTTTCAGGTGATTCAGGATGTCCACAAGCAGAACACCAGCCGTATCACCACCGGTGCGCTGAACTCCGTTCTGGCTGAGGCCACCGCCCGTGTGCAGCCGCCTACGGATAAGGGTCGCCGTCTGAAGATCTACTATATGACCCAGGCCGGCACAAAGCCGCCCCATTTCGTTATTTTCTGCAACGACGCAAGACTGTTCCATTTCTCTTACCAGAGATATTTGGAGAACCAGATCCGGGAGGTCTTTGGCTTGCAGGGTACGCCTGTTAAGATTACCATTCGCCAGAAAGGCGATAAGGAGGAGTAATTATGTGGCTGTCTGTACTGGTGACGCTTCTTGCCGGCTATATGCTGGGCAACCTGAACGGCGCAGTCAGTATGTCCGTTCTTTTTGGTAAAGATGTTCGCAGCCAAGGCAGTGGCAACGCAGGTCTGACCAATTTCCTGCGTATGTATGGCCCCGGAAAGGCCCTTTGCGTGGTCGCGATCGATGCGCTCAAGGCGGTGGTCGCCTGCTTGCTGGGCAAGCTTTTGCTTGCTCCCTATGACTATGCCCAGGAGGGCTTGATGGTCGGCGCGCTGGCTGTCAGCCTTGGCCACGATTTTCCGGCATTGCTGGGTTTCCGTGGCGGCAAGGGTGTTTTAAGCGGTGTAACGATTGCTTTGGTGGCCGATTGGCGCTGTGGCCTGCTGGCTTTGGCGGTGTTTGCTGCTTCTCTGTGGCTGACCCGTTATGTGTCCTTGAGCTCCATTTTGGGAGCATCGGCTTTTGCTGTGTCCTTTGCGTGTATTCACTGGGGGAAAACCTTTGTGGTTGCAGTGGGCATTTTCCTTGTCCTGCTCATTATCTTTATGCACAGAACCAATATCTCCCGCTTGATAAAAGGAACGGAAAAGAAAGCTACTTTCAGCAAATTCCGCAAGCAGAAATAAGACTTTTTCAGGCGCAGAACCAACACCTGCGCCTGTTTTTCAATGAAAGGTAGGAAAACTATGCTGCAACTGAAAAACATTGTGAAAAACTACGGCGCCGGCGGCAGCCTTGTCCGGGCGCTGCGCGGTGTGTCGATGCAGTTCCGGCACAATGAATTTGTTTGCATTTTAGGCCCCTCCGGCTGCGGAAAGACTACGATGCTGAACATCATCGGCGGCTTGGATCAGGCCACCGGCGGTGATCTGATGATCGACGGCTATTCCACCAAGGGCTTCAAGGATCGGGATTGGGACGCATACCGCAACCATTCTGTGGGCTTCGTGTTCCAGAATTACAACCTGATCCCGCATCAGAGCGTGCTGCAGAATGTGGAGCTGGCGCTTACCTTGTCCGGCGTGTCCAAACGGGAGCGCCGTCAGCGCGCAAAGCAGGCCCTTGAAAGAGTGGGCCTTGCCGACCAGCTGAGAAAGCGCCCCAGCCAGATGTCCGGCGGACAGATGCAGCGCGTGGCCATCGCCCGTGCCTTGGTCAATAATCCCGAGATCATTTTGGCCGACGAGCCCACCGGCGCTCTGGACACAGAAACCAGCGTGCAGGTTATGGACATTTTGAAGGAAGTGTCCAAGGAACGGCTGGTCATTATGGTCACCCACAACCCGGAGCTGGCCGAAAAATATGCCACCCGTACCATTCGGATGCTGGACGGCAATGTGATCAGCGACTCTGCACCGTTGAACGAAGAAGAGCGCACCGCCTGCCGGGAAGAGGAGCAGCGCGCCATCTTCGGTAAAAAGCAGCGCGTCCGCAAGCCTTCTATGTCTTGGGGCACCTCCTTCGGCCTTTCCTTAAAGAACCTGTTCACCAAGAAGGGCCGCACGATGCTGACTGCCTTTGCCGGCTCTATCGGCATCATCGGTATTGCCTTGATCTTTGCCGTTTCCAACGGTATGACTACCTACATCAACGCGGTGCAGGAGGACACCCTGTCTTCCTATCCGCTGACGCTGGAAGCCACCACGGTGGATATCAGCACCCTGATGCGTACCTTTATGGGCATCGATTCGGAAGATTCGGATGCCCACGAGCTGGATGCTATCTATTCCCAGTCGGTGATGGCGGATATGATCAACGCGCTGAACAATCTGGATTCTACCGAAAACGACTTGGCAGCCTTTAAAAAATACCTGCTACAGGAAATGGGAAGGGAAGAAAGCGGCCTTTCCGATGCACTGACCGGCATTCAGTATACCTATAATATGGACCTTTTGGTCTATACCAAAGATACCGACGGCAATATTATCTACTCGGATACCGAGGAAATGCTCACCGAAGCTCTGCGCGAGAATATGGGTATGGATATGACCGCGATGATGGGCATGAGCGAGAATATGGGCGGCAGTATGGGCAGTTCTATGATGATGCCCGGTATGCAGAACAATTTGTGGTGCGAGATACTCTCCGGCAAAGACGGCAAGCCTGTCAACCCTGTGCTGGAGGACCAGTACGATGTGATCTACGGCAGCTGGCCTAACAGCTATGACGAGATCGTGCTGGTGGTGGATAAAAATAACGAGATCGACGATATGACCATGTTCGCCATGGGCCTTGAATCCCACGATAAGATCAAGGATTCCTTTGATGCCATTCTGAGTGGCGGCACCATTGATACCGACCAGAAGAAGTGGACCTATGAGGAGATCTGCGCCAAGGAATACCGGGTGGTCTTGAACGGCGATTGCTTCAAGCTGGATGAAAACACCGGCCTGTATGCAGACCTGCGTGAAACCGAGGCCGGCTTGCGTTATCTGTATGACAATGCCCTGACCTTAAAGATCACCGGCATTATCCGACCCAGCGAGGAGGCATCCTCTGCAATGCTGTCCGGCTCCATCGCCTATACAAAGGCGCTGACGGAGTATGTGGCCAAGAAGAATGCGGATTCTGTCGCTTTGCAGGCACAAAAGGATCAGCCCGGCACGGATATTTTCACCGGCCTGCCCTTTAAGGATGACGAGAGCCTGTCCGATGCAGATAAGGAAGCCGCATTCCGGGCATATATTGCCGGCCTGACCCCTGAGGAGCAGGCAAAGGCCTATGTAAAGATTTTGGGAATTCCCTCCGAAGCTCAGCTGAAAGCTATGGTCGATGGCCAGATGGCGCAGATGGACAGAGCAAAAATGGAGCAGACCATGATCACCGCCCTGTCTCAGCAGGCCGGTATGAATGTAAAGGAAATGGAGAAGTATATCCTCTCTATGTCCGACGAGGATCTGGAAGAACTGTTCCGTCAGATGCTGACCGAGCAGGTCAAGCAGCAGTATGCGCTGCAGGTACAGCAGCAGACCGCTGGCCTGAGCGTGGCGCAGCTGGTAGGCGCGCTGCAGATGGCACTGCCGAGCTATACCACCGAGCAATGCGCTGCCTACTATGGTGAAATTTTGAAGTTTGCCGAAACCACCTATGAGGAGAATCTGCGTACTTTGAGCGATGTGGATCTGGAAGATCCTGCCACCATCAATCTGTACGCCTCCAGCTTTGAAAACAAGGATATTTTGGAGGAAGTGATCGCAGATTACAACAAATCTGTGGAAGAACTCAAGCAGATCCGCTACACCGACTATGTGGGCATTATGATGTCCTCCATCACTACCATCATCAATGCGATCACCTATGTGCTGATCGCCTTCGTGGCAATTTCTCTGGTGGTATCCTCCATTATGATCGGTGTGATCACCCTGATCTCTGTGCAGGAACGCACCAAGGAGATCGGCATTCTCCGGGCCATCGGCGCCTCCAAGCGGAATGTGTCCGGTATGTTCAACGCAGAAACCGTGATGATCGGTCTGGCCTCCGGCCTGTTGGGCGTAGGCGTGACCTATGCGCTGTGCGTCGTGGTGAACATCATTTTGTTTGCCCTGACCGATATTGTCGCACTAAAGGCAATTCTGCCCCCGGAAATTGCAGTGGTGCTGGTGCTGATCAGCGTACTGCTGACGCTGTTCTCCGGCATTATCCCCTCCAGAAGCGCAGCCAAGAAAGATCCTGTGGTTGCCCTGCGAACCGAATAAAAATAAAAACACCCACCGATTTAGGTGGGTGTTTTTTGTTATCGAATCGTGCCGCTGCCTACGACCATATCGCCGTCGTAAAGCACAACGGTCTGTCCGGGAGTCAGCGCCCGTTGGGGTGAATCAAAGACGACCGTAGCCATACCGTTTTCCATGGGATATACGGTAGCCGGCTGAGGAATGTGGCGGTATCTTGCCTTGGCCATTACGCGGATCGGCTTGTTAAGAGAGGGGAAGGGGAGCCAGTTCCAATCGCTTGCTACAAGCCGGTCGGAGAAAAGCGCCTCCTCCGGTCCCACCGTTACGGTGTTTGCTTCCATATCCTTGCTGCACACATACACAGGCGTACCCATAGCCAGCCCCAAGCCCTTGCGTTGACCTAAAGTATAGGCGATGGCGCCGGAATGTTGCCCCACGGTCTTGCCGTCTAAGTCCAGAAATGCACCGCAGGGATAAGTCTTGCCGGTGTAGCGGTTGATAAAGGACAGATAGTCTCCGACAGGAATGAAGCAAGTATCCTGACTGTCCCGCTTCTTGGCATTTAAAAAGCCTTGCTTTTCTGCGATTTCCCGAATCTGCGCCTTTGTAAAGCCGCCTAATGGGAAATGCACCTTTGACAGCTGCTCCTGTGTCAAACCGGCAAGGAAATAGGATTGATCCTTCGTTTCGTCTGCTGCCTTAAAGAGCAGATACCGGCCGGTTTCCTTGTCCTGCCGCACCTGGGCGTAGTGGCCGGTGGCAATGCCATCGCAGCCCATCTCCAAGGCCTTGTCCAGAAGGAAGGAGAACTTAATATGCCGATTGCAAACAAAGCAGGGGTTAGGGGTAAGACCTGCCTCATAGCAGGAGATGAAATCCTCCACCACAGCCTTTTTGAAAGGCTCTGCAGCGTCAACGACGACAAAATCCATACCCAAATTGGTCGCCACATTCTTAGCATCGTCAATATATTGCTCGCTGTAAGCATCTGCCAGCAGGCTGCGGTCGCACATTTTTGCGGTCGTGCCAATGCATTGAAAGCCCTCCTGCAGCATTAAGAACGCAGCAACAGAGCTGTCCACGCCGCCGCTCATAGCAACGCATACTTTTTTCTTGCCCACAGACCACACCTCCTGCTTAGAATAAAACCACTATATCACAAAGCGGCCTAAAATGCAATCACGGCAACCCTGCGACAGAATGCGAAAAATTGTATATATTTTTACCAAATTATGGTAAACCAGTAAATAATAGCCAAAAATAGTACAAATTTATAGAAAAATCCGGCTTTAATCCAACAGGAAACTACAAAAAAAGATTGCAATATTGTAACTTATCTGCTATAATGTAGCCGAGAAAATTGAAAGGAGTGCAAAAAGTGAAAAAACGGATCACCAGTTTTCTTCTTGCAGCAGCATTGCTGCTGAGCTTGGCGTGGGTCGGTTCAGTGAATGTCCATGCCGCTTCATCTATGGTTACAAGTGATGAGTGCATTCGGGTTTTAAAGCTGTACGAAGGTTTTGGAAGCAAGCCTTACTGGGACTACTCCCAGTATACCGTCGGTTATGGTACACGCTGCCCCGATGATATGATTGAATATTATACCCAACATGGCATTACGGAGGCGGAGGCAGAGGTTCTGCTGAAAAACTACTTGTCCTCTGTAGAGTATGATATCAATGTAAAGATTATTGATAAGTATGGCATTACCCTGACTCAGCCTCAGTTCGATGCGCTGATCATGTTCTCCTATAACTGCGGTACTGCGTGGGTATATGAGACAAGCGGCACATTCCATAATGCGATCGTCAAGGGTGCAACCGGCAACGATTTGATTCGCGCATTTGCCCTGTGGTGCAATGCCGGCAACCAGATCCAGACCCATCTGCTGCGCCGTCGTCTGAACGAAGCCAATATGTACATAAACGGCGTTTATCCCACCACCAAGAATCCCCCGGATAACTTCTGTTATGTGCTTTACGATGCAAACGGCGGCTCTGTCAGCCCCCGTAGCCAAGGCTACGATTCTGCCTTGACCGCAGCACCGTTCCCCACACCCACAATGAGCGGCTACACCTTTAACGGCTGGTTCACACAAAAGACCGGCGGCACAAAGGTCACCGTTTTGGACGCATCCACCAAGAACTCCCTGCTGTATGCCCAGTGGTCTGACGCAGCAGGCAACGCACCCCCCAGCAATGACGCAAGCGCTGATAATCCCGTAACCGTAACCGTTACCGGCATTGATGTGAACCTGCGTGAAGGCCCGGGAACAAACTACACATCCTTGGGCAAGGCTAATAAGGGTCAGCAGCTGGTTATCACAGAGATCGCCAGCGGTTCCGGCTATACTTGGGGCAAGTCCTCCAGCGGATGGATCGCGCTTGTGTACACCACCTATGACACAGTGATCAACAGCAAACCCACAACACCTCCCGTTGTGGAAACTCCCGAGCAGAAGCCCGAGGAGAAACCTGAGCAGAAACCCGAGGAGAAGCCTGAGGAGAAGCCTGTGGAAACACCTACCACACCTCCTGCAACAACTCCCAGCACACCGCCTGCTACAACCACTTGGACCGGCAAGGTCATCGCTGATGAGCTGCTGATCCGCAAGGGCCCCGGCTTGGAGAATTCCGTTGTGGGCTGGCTGGTGGAAGGCACCAAGGTCACCATCACCGAGAGAAAGACAAATGGCTCTCTGGAGTGGGGCAAGATCGACAGAGGTTGGATCTGCCTGAAATATGTGCGTTTTGATACCACCTCCACCGGCAGCAGCTCCGGCTCTACCGGCTCCACCGGTTCCACCGGCAGCACCACAACCAAGCCAGAAACTCCCAAAACCGTAACCGGCACCGTCAAGGTCAATGACTACCTGCGCATCCGTGCAAACGCCGGCACATCCTACGGCATTTTGGGTTACCTGAAGCCCAACACCAAGGTCACCATCACCGAGCAGAAGACCGTGAACGGCACACCTTGGGGCAAGATCGACAAGGGCTGGATCTGCATGGACTATGTTGTTTTGGATAAGCAAAGCACCTCTTCCGGCAGCACCACTACCACCCAGAAGGTCAAAGGCACCGTCACCGCTGATTGCCTGCACATCCGTAAGGATGCCGGCACCAACAATTCCATTGTTGGCTACCTGTACTATGGCAACAAGGTCGAGATCCTGGAAACCAAGAAGGCTGCGGACGGCAGCACTTGGGGCAGAGTCTCCAAGGGTTGGGTCCACATGGGCTACATCAAGAAATAAAACAAAAAGCGTGTACCGATAGGGGCGTCCCCTATAGGACAGTTTTCAAAAATGCGGTATATCTCGAAAGAGGTATGCCGTATTTTGCTTTTGTGGACACAAATGCAGTGCTTGTCAGGAAAATTGACAAGTTATAGGTGAACATAAAAGGCCCCCTCGTGTAAAGGAAGCCTTTTAGCGATTAACGCTTCAATATTTGGCAATAAATTGAAATTTGTGAAGCTGTTTTGTGTAATATTGAAAAACAGAATCAAATTATTTTTTAACATCTCCATCGGTACAATGGACGATGAAATCACCAGATCCATAGCACCAATTATCTTTTTTATTTCCTAAAGCTCCATAGATTCCGTCAACTGATTTCCATTCATTCTTGTTTCCGCCAAAATTGATATCTGAAAGCGATGTACAAACACCAAAAGCTCCATGACCAATTTCCTTTACAGAGCTTGGAATATAAACACTTTTAAGGGAAGCACATCCTAAAAATGTGTCAAAATCAATTTTCTCTAT
>JAZLCU010000076.1:0-7195 GCA_045614325.1 Faecousia sp.
GACGGAAAGCCAGACGGCCGATACGGCCAAAACCGTTAATAGCAACTTTTACAGACATGGTTATTTCCTCCAATTTTCATTACTGCATTGCAGCAAAATAGACTATTAAGGGGCAATTTACCCCAGCATGGTTTATTATACTATAAATTGGCATTTTGTAAAGTGTCTAAATTGTAAAAAAACCGCATATTTTGCGATGAAGTTTTGACTAAGACCACAAAAAAACATCGAAATGCCGAAAAAGCGGGCAAATTATGCGTTTCGGCAGGTCTCTTCGGACGGCAACCGTACAGTTCTAGCAGCCAGTTCTTTCCCAAAATCCTCGTAAAGCAGGGCATAAGCGGTGGAAACGGTCGCCTGATACTGCCAACAAAAGGCAACCTGACACAAGATCGCCACAAAATAGAACAAGACCGCACCCACATCGGCCGATATGGGCAATGTAATACCAAACCAAGACAGGATCAAATCTGCAAAGCCAAGCACAGCGAAAAGCACGAGCGCCAGATAGTACCACCAGAAATGCAAGTCTACCTTCAGAAGTCGGATGCACCGACCCTTGGCGGTCAGACGGACGCTTCTCCAAAGGGCTTTAAAGGGGTTGATGCCGTCAGCCAATGCATATTCGGCAAAGCGCAGCCGGTAGAACAGGAAAACAGCGGCAGGCAGATAGGCGATGCCAAACAGCACCAGCATAGGGATCGATGCCTGCATAATAGATTCCATCTTTTCCGGTGTAAGCAGTGCTTCTATTTCCTGTGTGGTCATACTGCTATACAACATCGGCTCTACCAGCTCCCACAAGGGGTCGGAAAAAGGCGTGGCCAGATAAAGTGAGGAAATGATGTAGAAAATGGAAAAGCTTGCTGCAAAGAGTACGCCGATCCGCAGCAGATTCAAGACTAAGACCGAACGGAATCGGTGGAAGCCTTGCAAAAGTGTTTGCGGACCTGTGGGTGCTTTTCGTGCCCAACCCAAGGCGGCGAAGATCAGACCGATCTCCCAAAAGGGCAGAGCGACCATAACCACAAACTCCAGAACGGATTGCACGGTGGACAAAACAGAGCGAAGCCCCATACCGGACAGGCCACCTGTGCCGGCGATCTGCCTGCTGATCAAAATGTTTACTATGGTAACAAGCAACGAGCAGCCCAGCGCCACAGCCGTGTGGAGCAAAGCCAGCTTTTTGGGGTCATATGTAGCATAGCCAAGGGCGTCGTTTGCGCGACCTGGCAATGCGGACGGATTGACGGATTGCATTTTTCTACACCTCCTGTTTTTTATAGTCTACGGCAAAACGGTTAGAATAGCAAATAAAATTTTTGTTATAAAGCTTCTGAAAAAACAATAAAGCAAAGCGCGTATAAGGCAAATAGGCGTTTGCCTTTTTCGGGATTTTGTGGTATTGTATACGAAAAAGGAGTGGATGGATATGCTGTATGCCGGCTGTCACCTGACCGCATCGGACGGATATGTGGCAACAATACATACTGCAAGGTCTTTGGGAGCCAATACCTTTGCGTTTTTTACCCGCAATCCCAGAGGCAGCCGCGCCAAGGCTTTGGACGCAGAGGATTGCAAGCAGGCCGTTAAACTGCTTGAAGAATATCGCTTTGGTAAATTGGTGGCTCACGGCGCATACACGATGAACCTGTGTACGGCCGATGCGGACTCCCGTGCCTTTGCTGCAGAGGTTCTGAAGGATGACCTTCTGCGTATGGCCAGCCTGCCCGGAAACTATTACAATTTTCATCCCGGCAGCCATGTGGGACAAGGTATGGATGTGGGCATAGCCCAAATCGTGGACGCATTGAAGGCCGCCATGGCGCCTGATTATCCTGTGACCGTCCTGCTGGAAACGATGGCAGGAAAGGGAAGCGAGGTAGGTGGCCGTTTTGAAGAATTAAAAGCCATTATCGACGGTGTGGGCAGTGATAAAATCGGTGTGTGTATGGATACCTGCCATGTCTACGATGCCGGCTACGATATCGTGAACGATCTGGACGGCGTGCTGGAAGAGTTTGATCGGGTCGTGGGACTTGACAGGCTTTGTGCCCTGCACCTGAACGATTCGAAAAATCCCTTCGGCAGCCACAAGGACCGGCACGAATGTATCGGCGATGGCGCTCTGGGACAGGATGCGTTCCGCAACATAGTCAACCACCCGGTTTTAAAGGGAAAACCGATGATTTTGGAGACCCCCAGCGATTTGCCGGGGTACGCCCGGGAGATCGCGCTTTTGCGGGATATGGAAAATGTATAACTGATTTAAGGAGGTGAGGATATGGAGCAGTTTTTGCAGCTGTTGACCCAAGCACGGGATACCTATGCCAATGTGCTGGTGGGCATCCTACGATACGGCGCGCCCATCCTCACCTTTATTCTTTTGTTGAGATGTATCAAGCCCCTGCTCTCTTTCCGCAGAGAGCCGGAGATCTGGGCGTGGCTGTGCCTTGGCGACGGCAGTAAATTGCCCATTATCCATTGGGAAAATGTCATCGGCCGCAGCAAGCGTAGCGACATCGTGATCAATATCCCCACCGTGTCCCGGAACCACGGCGTTCTGACCCGTTATGATGACGGAAGCTGGACAATCACGGACTCGGATTCCTCCGATGGCATTTTGGTCAACGGTGAGAAGACGAAGATATGGGCATTAGAGCCGACCGATGTGATCTCCATCGGCGGCGCAGAGATGACCCTGCAGCCTATCTCCCGAAAGCAAGAGCAAAAATTAGCTCAGATGCGAACAAAAGGCTCTACCTTCCGCAAAAGTTTTTTCAATGTGGTGTTGCTGACGGCTCTGCAGGTTCTTTGCTGCTTGGCGCTGCTGTTAAACGGCTCTGTGGAAACAGCTCTGAATGTGTTCCTTGGCTTTGCCGGCATCGTATTGATGCAGTGGCTGCTTTTGGGCTTTTATGCCATAATTCGCAGAAGCTCCTTTGAGGTGGAAACCATCGCCTTTTTCCTGTGTACCATCGGTATGGCGACGATCGCCACGGTGGTTCCCAAGGAGACCGTCAAGCAGCTGTTTGCGATCGGCTTGGGTCTTGTTGCCTTCCTGCTGGTGGGCTGGTCCTTGCGTGATCTGGAACGGGCAAAGAAATTCCGCTATGCAGCCGGTATTATCGGTGGCCTTCTGCTTGTGGTCACCCTTCTGTTCGGTCAGGAATATTACGGCGCGAAGAACTGGCTGGTGATTGGCCCGCTTTCTCTGCAGCCGTCTGAGCTGACAAAGGTCTGCTTCGTGTTTATGGGTGCGTCTACTATGGACAGGCTGATGAAAAAGCGCAATCTGATCCTGTTTATTGCCTATTCCGTGACGCTTTGCGGCTGTCTTGCGCTGATGAATGACTTCGGTACGGCGCTTGTGTTCTTCTGCGCCTTTTTGGTGATCGCTTACTTGCGTTCCGGAAGCGTAGGCACGGTGGCGCTTGCCGTTACGGCTCTTGTGCTGGCAGGTGTTATGGCGCTTCGGATGGCGCCTCACGCTTTGCAAAGATTTGAAACCTGGCGACATATTTGGGAGTCTCCCTTGGACGAGGGTTATCAGCAGACCCGGGCGCTGATCTGTATGGCATCCGGCGGCTTCCTTGGCCTTGGCCCGGGGATGGGTTGGATGAAAAATGTATTTGCGGCCGATTCCGATATGGTGATCGCCACCGTTTGTGAGGAATGGGGTATGCTTATGACCCTGTTTGTGCTGGCGGCGGTGGTAGGCCTTGCTTTGTTTACCGTTCGCTCTGCGGCGGTGGGACGCAGCAGCTTTTATACCATCGGTAGCTGTACCGCGGCAGCCATCATTCTGGTGCAGGTCATCTTGAATGTACTGGGAACGGTGGATGTGGTGCCGCTGACCGGCGTGACCTTCCCGTTTTTGTCCAACGGCGGCTCCAGTATGATCTGCGCCTGGGGACTTCTTGCCTTTATTAAGGCAGCGGATACCCGGCAGAACGCCAGCTTCGCAGTGCGTCTGCATAAGACAGGAGGTGCGGAGGATGAATAGAATCGCAAACCGCGCTATGGCGCTGCTGATTTTGGTTTTGGTGTTGGTGGGCGGATTCGTTTTCTTCCTGTCCGAGTATGTTGTGAAGTCGGAAAAATGGGTGATGGATTACGGCTCTCCCCACATATACGACGGCGGAAATATGGGTTGTGGCGTTGTGGTGGATAATGGCGGCGCGCTGCTTCTGGACTTAAACAGCGGACGCACCTATTCCAATCTGGAGACTCTGCGCAAATCCACGATCCATTGGGTAGGGGACAAGGAGGGTAATATCCTTGCGCCGGCTCTGACCCACTATGCCAAAGAGCTGGCCGGCTATGACCGCTTTAACGGCGTCTACAGCTATGGCCAGAACGGTGGTGTGGCTGCGCTGACCCTGTCTGCAAAAATGCAAACGGCGGCCTTAGAGGCGCTGGGTGATTATAAAGGCACCATCGCGGTCTATAATTATAAAACAGGCGAAATTCTCTGCGCTGTTACCACCCCCACCTATGACCCTGACAATGTACCCGATCTGACGAACGACCCGGACGGTGTTTACGAGGGCGTGTATGTGAACCGCTTTACCCAGTCCGGCTATATTCCCGGTTCTATTTTCAAGATTGTCACCCTTGCGGCGGCCTTGGAGACGATCCCGGATATTACCACCCAGTTCTTTGCCTGCACCGGTAGCCATATGATTGGCAACGAAGAGATCACCTGCGAGGATATCCACGGCACACAAAGCCTGAAGGAGGCCTTTTGCAACTCCTGCAACTGTGCCTTTGCCCAGATCGCGTTGCAGCTTGGTGGCAATACCTTGCAGGAATATGTGGCGAAATTCGGCGTTGTGGATACGTTCACCTTTGATGGGATCACCACGGCCAAGGGAAACTTTCAAGCCGCCGGAGCAGAGGATTTAAATGTGGCGTGGAGTGCCATCGGCCAGTACTTGGATCAGATAAATCCCTGTGCGTTCCTCACCTTTATGGGCGCGATCGCCAATGATGGCGTGCCGACGATGCCTTATCTTGTGGATGAAATTACCGTGGGCGGCAGCAGAACCTACTCTGCTGCCACGAGCCAACGGGACAGGATCATGTCTGCCGAAACAGCGGCAACCTTGCAGGAATATCTGCAAAATAATGTGCAGAATAAGTACGGCGCGGACAATTTCCCGAATCTGACGGTCGGCGCGAAAACCGGCACAGGCGAGGTCGGCGGCGAGAAAAAGCCGAACGCAATGCTTGCCGGCTATGTAGAAAATACTGACCTGCCGTTGGCCTTTATAGCCTGCGTTGAGGATGCCGGCTACGGCAGAGCCGTCTGCATACCGATGATTTCCGCGGTTTTGGCGGCGGCCGGATAAGCAGCATACGGATAATATTTTGGAACACCCCCTGCATACACTTCATGCAGGGGGTGTTTTTATGTGTCGACGCAATCAGCTCTGGGGCTATGCATTGCTGGCCTTCGGCTTGGGTGTCTTGGTGGGCACATGGTTGGAAAGTGGACTTTTCTGTCATCTGTTCGGCTTGCTTGCCATATTTTGCGGCTGGGGCATATGCCGGAAAAAATAGTTGGCATACGCATGTCCTTTTGGGAATATGCTTTGGTATCAGAAGATTCATAAGGAGTGATTTGCGTGCAGATGCAGTTCGATAAAACAACAATATCTTATATAGAAAAAATTGCCGGTGGGATTAAAAATCAGGAGCAGACCCTTGAGGTGCGCGTGTCCGACGGAATGCCGGACATCGGCCGTGTTTTGGGTGCATGGGGACAGGTGGTCGTCCGCAGCAAGGAATGGAACGGCGATCAGATGGCCGTTTCCTGCGGTGTGATGGCGCAGGTGCTCTATGTTCCGGAAGACGGGGAAGGTGTGTGCAGCGTGGATGCGTGGCTGCCCTTTGCAATGAAGTGGGAGCTGCCAAACGGTTCACACGATGGGAAAATCATGCTCTCGTGCCTGTTGAAATCCTTGGATGCCCGCAGCACATCTGCAAGAAAGCTGATGGTTCGTGCCACCGTAAGCGCCCTGGCCGAGGCTTGGGCAGAGGGAAAGACCGAGGTAGAAATGCCCTGCCAGCTGCCAAGCGATGTGGAGCTTTTGACCAAAAACTATCCGGTTCAGCTGCCGAAGGAGGCTGGAGAAAAGGCCTTCTTGCTGGAAGAACAGCTGACACCGCCTGCAGATCGGAAGATAGATAAGCTCCTCTATTACAACCTGCAGCCGGAGATCGTCGAAAAAAAGGTGATGGCAGATAAGGCGGTGTTCCGCGGCATCTGCGTGCTGCATATAGTCTATTTGGGAGAGGACGGCAGATTGTATGTATGGGATACCGATGTGCCGTTCTCCCAGTATGCGGACTTGGACGGCACATATGATCAAAACCCTGCTGTGACCGTGATTCCTTGCGTGACGAGCTTGGAGCTTGAAGAGGACGAAAACGGCTTTATGCAGTTAAAAGCAGGTCTGTTGGGCCAGTACCTGCTCAGCGAGCAATCGGTTGTAACACTGACCGAGGATGCTTACAGCCCGGTAAGGGCAGTGGAGTTTGCACGGCAGCAGCTGTGGTTTCCTGCTGTGCTCGAACAGGAGCAGCAGACCTACCGGGCAGAGCAGCCGGTGCAAATGGATGCACAGGAAGTGGTGGATGTGACTTTCTGGCCGGAGTTTTGGGAAACCGAACGCACGGAGGACGGGTTACAGCTGATTATGCCCGGTCAGTTCCAGACGCTCTGCTATGACAGTGAGGGAAATTTAAGCAGTTTGCTCGTTCCTTGGAAGGAGGAGCGGTGTGTGCCGGTTGGAGAAAATGCCGGGTTTGAAGCGCGCATTTTTGCCATCGGACGCCCGCAAGCCGCTTTAAGCGGTAACGGTCTGCTGCTTCGTGGGGAGCTGGCAGCCGATACGGTAGTCTTTGCCAAGGAGGGGATACCGGCTATCGGCGATATGCAGCTGGGTGAGCCGGTAAAGCCGAATCCCGGCAGACCTACGCTTATTATCTGCCGCAAGGGTACAAGGCGGCTGTGGGATGTGGCGAAGCACACTGGATCCACAGTAGAGAAAATTATGACAGCTAACGCTCTGGATGGCGAGCCGGATGATGGTAAGGTGTTGCTAATCCCGGTATCATAAATAAAAAAGCCGCCGCTGCGTGGGAGATGCGCAGCGGCGGTGGCGGCTGTCGCATTCGGGGAGAATGT
>JAZLCU010000077.1:0-27227 GCA_045614325.1 Faecousia sp.
TGGACAGACCCGCGTTACTATAGTTTTCGACAGATTGATAAAATGGACGGATGCTATGTTCGTGCTGGCGAAAAGGCAACGCCGATTGAATATTGGTACGTTTATGACATGAAGGAAAAACGGGGGATGACCTTTTCTGAATATGAGCAGCTCAAAAAAGATGATCCAGATAGAAAAGATTCGGAATTCCGAATAACAGCAAAAGCTATGTATGTTTTTAATGCTGCACAGGTGGAAGGCTTAGCACCACTGCAACAGGAAGCAAAACAGCTATTAGAAGAGGATCGCTTAGCGGAAGAGGTTATAAAAACGATGTCTGAGAATATGGAGGTTCCGCTTGTTTATGGTGGAGACGAGGCATATTACAAGCCGGCATCAGATACAGTACATTTGCCACCGAAAGAATCCTTTTTCTCAACTGCTGCCTATGTTGGAACAGCCCTCCATGAGCTGGCGCATGCTACCAGTGCGCCGTCGCGCCTAGATCGAGCGATTGTAGGATATCTTGAGGATCCTGATAAATATGCAATAGAAGAACTGCGGGCAGAGATAGCTAGTACATTTGTAAGCGGAGAAATAAGTTTAGATATACCCGAAAAAGTAACGGAGAATCACCTTGCTTATGTATCTTCCTGGTTGTCACAGATTAAGGAAGATCCTAACGTTCTTTTTGCAGCAATCAAGGATGCGGATAAGATCGCGGATTATATGATTGAAAAAGGCCGTGTAGAAGAGCTTCGGGAAAAGCTTGCCTTTGTGGATAAAATGCCTCAAAAAATTGATAGTGTTTCTTATGAGATTTGGCAGCTGAAAGATACGCCGGAAAATAAGGCACTTATGTTTTCTGATTATGCATATGCATCCTTGTTCCGCTTAACAGAAAGTCGATACGATAAGATCTATGAGGCGCAAGCGGGCGAGGATGACTATACACTCGACGACATCTTTTGCAAATTTAATATAAACAGACCGGAAGACTTTAAAGGCCATTCGCTGTCTGCCTCAGATGTGGTTGTTTTAAATATCGATGGGACAAAAACAGCATGGTATGTAGATCGAATAGGATTCAAGGAAGTCTCCGGCTTTACGAAAGACCAAGATCAAGTAGAGAAAAGAGGTAGAGCAAGATGAAAAGATATCGGTTATTAATTGTTCTTCTGGTGTTGCTTTTGGTAGTGACATTATATGCCTTGCGGTTTGGATGGGACGTGTTTCCTTCTACGAGCATAGTGGTCCTTTGGGGTGCGCTGGTGATTGCAGCGTTGGTAATTGCCAATGAAATGCGCCGCCCGTACTTTGAGGAATACAACCGCAAAAAGGCACTGTATCCGAAGATCCCAGATGAGCACCTAGTGAGCAACCCGGAATCGGGCTGTATTATTTTTGGAAAGGATTATCGGACTAAGAAGACGGTTGTTGCCAACCCGGGCAAGCACTGCATGATCGTGGGCAGTACTGGCTCCGGAAAAAGCGCGACGAGTATCATTCCTACCATACTGACCCATAATGCGGGCAGCGCCTTTATCGCGGACATAAAGTCGAGAGAATTAACGATCAAAACGGGTAACATTCATGATCCCAATACCGTCATTGTGGATTTGGATCATCGTGCGCCTTACGTTTATGGTTGGGATATTCTATATGGTTTGAAAAGGGATGGTACGGATACGGAGCAGGATGCACTCAAAGTGATTCGCGATGTTGCGGGTATTATCATCCCTAAGTCCACGTCAAATGATCAGTTTTGGAATGATTCGGCGAGGAGCCTCATTTGTGATTTTGGCTGAATATGAGCAAACGCGCTATAGAACGTTTGTGTTTTTCTTAGATAATATTTTGAGGGCCGAAATGAACGAGTATATGGAAGCTGTTGAAAAATGGCATAAAACAGGCGAGTTAAATATTGGTCCATATCAAGGAATCCCTGAATATGGTCTCTGGGAAGCAAAGTAATTAAAAATAAAGGCCGGTTGTACCGGCTGCTTTAAAAAGAAAGGGAAATAAAATGAAAAGAAATAGAACAAATAATTACTATTGTGTAGTTTGTTGTAGCAACTCCAGTGGAGCAGGAATCACTTCTGAGACTAGTATACATATTTGTTTTGATTGTGCTGAAGAAATCCATAGTGTTATGAGTCAATGGCACAAAAGACACCTAGATCATTGCGAATGTGCACAGTGCCGTAGCGACGCCCGAATTGGTGCGGAAGAAATTGAATGGTAAGGTCACAGACACCGAGAGAATTATTTCTATTATTTGTATAAAAGTATACATAATTAACTGAACACAACCAAAAAATAAAACCACAGAAGGAGGTGGACGGATGTGGCTGAATTGAGTGAAGAAAAGGATAAGAAGAGTATAGCTGAGCAAATTTGGCTCAACTATTTCAACGAAGCTCTTTACAGACAGGGGATAATAACGGAAGCGGAACGTAATCGATTGAAGAATATGATTAGCTGCCGCAGACCGTCGCCCAATTAACAATGAATATTCAGGGCTACACTTCGCCATCTTGGGTGTAGCCCTTTCCGGATACAAATCTTACACATGTTGACTTTTTCGATTCTGTAAAATATAATATAAACAATGATGATAAAACGAACTTATAAGGAGAGCGACTATGGATATACATACAATCCGACAATTATTAAAAACGAAATCTATTTATGATATTTCAATGCGTGTTACCTATTATGCACGTGTCTCTTCAGAGAGTGATGAACAGTTGAATTCTTTAGGCAATCAGGTCTCCTACTATGAAGATCTGATTCGTAAGAATACAAATTGGACATTTGTCCCCGGCTATATTGACGAGGGACTTTCTGGAATCTCAACTAAAAAACGTGAAAATTTTAATCGCATGATTGAAGATGCAGCAGCAGATAAATTCGATTTAATCCTCACAAAAGAAATTTCTCGATTTGCTCGTAATACCTTGGACTCTATTCAATTTACACGGCAACTATTTGGATATGGAGTCGGTGTTTTCTTCCAAAACGATAATATTAATACTTTAGATGAGGATTCGGAATTGAGGTTAGCTATTATGTCCTCAATTGCACAGGAAGAACTTCGTAAACTTTCTACGCGAGTTAAATTCGGTCACCAGCAGGCAATTAAGGACAATGTTGTTTTGGGCAACAGCCGTATTTTTGGCTATGTAAAGAAAGATGGTCGGCTGGTTATTGACGAGGGCGAATCCAAAATGGTGAAAGAACTTTTTGAGTTGTACGCAACGGGTCAGTACAGCATGAAACAAATTGAGACTATATTTTGGGATAATGGTTATCGTAATCATAATGGAAATAAGATTTCTCATACTACGATGTCCAATATGATTGCCAACGCTAAATATAAGGGATATTATGTTGGCAACAAAGTGCGTGTTGTGGATATGTTTACCAAGCGACAGAAATTTCTTCCACCAGAAGAGTGGGTAATGTTTAAGGACGAGACTGGCCAGATCGTGCCAGCGATCGTATCTGAAGAGTTATGGGATAAGGCTAATGAAATATTAAAACGCCGCAGTGACGATGTTAAGAGCCGACAAGGGATTTGCAATCATGCAAACCTATTAACAGGAAAGTTGTTTTGCACCTGCTGTGGAACCGCCTATTATCGACGAGACTCTAAAGACAAAAATGGAAATAAAAACAGCAAATGGGTCTGCTCCGGTAAAATAAAAAACGGAGCAGATTCCTGCGGCTCTTTTGCCATCTATGAAGAAGAGATAAAGCCTATTTTGTTTGAAGTATTTCAAGATACCGAAGTAAATGTTGCTGCATTGATTGATGAGTATATGGAAATGTATCAATCACTCAATGCGGATGATCAAATTTCAAAACAGATTATCCGCCAAAAAGAACGGTTAGATCTCGCACAGAAAAAGAAGAGTAAGCTTTTGGAATATAATGTTACAGGTCAGATATCAGATGCAGATTTTCTTGTGATGAACAAAGCTTGCTCTGAAGACATTCAAGATGCAGAAGCACAGATCCTAGATTTGGAACGTCAAATATATTCTCAAGATGAGTTTCGTAAGCATATGGACAGTATCCGATTGGCGTTGGATTCTGCTCGGCGGGATGCGTCCCGAGGTGTAATTACATCAGAGTTTGTCAATAAATATATTGATAAAATTTTTGTGACACCTGAGGACGATGGTTCTTTACGATTGGATATTAAGATTTTTACTGGTGAATCTACACAGAAATATCTTAAAAAACTAAAAAGTCGTACGGGTCACACTATGAAGAAAATGATCGAGGCTTACGAGCAGGGTATGCAGTAATTCCCAAAGGCCAACTGCCCCAAAAGGGCAGTTGGCCTTCCATATTTGCAAATTCGGAAGTTCTGTGATATACTGTTATCAGTCTACCGCAAGGGGTGATCGCTATGCGGATCCAGGAATCCGGCGAAATGTATTTGGAAGCCATTCACATACTGCTGCAAAAAAACGGCCATGTCCGCGCTGTGGATGTGGCGGAATACAGAGGCTACTCCAAGCCCAGCGTCAGCCGGGCCATGGGTGTGCTGAAAAAGGCCAATTTGATCGAGGTCGCCCCCGACGGCGCCATTACGCTGACCGAGGAGGGTGTTGCCGTGGCGGAGAAGATCTATGAGCGTCACAAGATCCTCACCCAAATGCTGGTGGGCTTGGGCGTCAGCGAGGAAGTGGCAGCTGAGGATGCCTGCCGGCTGGAGCATGCCATCAGCGATGCCTCCTTCGAGGCCATCAAAAAACACATATTAACGAAAAAAGAGTCCGTTTGACGGACTCTTTTTTATTATTTTCTCATCCAGGCGCTTCTGGAAAGCAGCACCAGCATAGGGAAGATCTCCAGACGGCCGGCCAGCATACAAACGATCATCACCAGCTTGGACAGCACGCCGTAGGCAGCATAGGTGCAGGTGGGGCCAACAGCGGCCATACCGGGGCCGATGTTATTGAAGGTAGCCAAAATGGCCGACAGATTGGTCTCCAAGGAGAAGCCGTCCAGGGATATCACCAGCGTACCCAGCACAACGATGACGATGTAGGCGGCAAGGTAGGCGTTTACATTGGACAAAACCTTTTCGTCCACAACTTGGCCGTTATTACGGATGAGCAGGACCTTTTTGGGGTTCAGGGTCTGACGGATATTGCGCCGCAGGATCTTAAACAGCAGCAGCACCCGAATACATTTCAGACCGCCGCCGGTAGAGCCGGCGCAGGCGCCTACCACCATCAAAAGGAGCAAAATGCACTTGGAAAATGCCGGCCACAGGTCATAGTCTGCGGAGGTATAGCCGGTGGTGGTCATAATGGAGGATACCTGGAAGGATGCGTGGCGAATGGTTTCACCCAAGGTCTCATACAGCGGACGAATGGACAGCACCAAGCCGATCACGCAAGCGATGGCCAAACCCACATACAGCCGCAGCTCTTCGTCCTTGGCAACGCTGCGGAGCTTGCCCAGCAGGAGCAGGTAGAAGCAGCTGAAGTTGATGCCGAACAGGAACATAAACACGGTGGTCACCCATTGGATATAGGGGCTGACGCTGGTCAACGAGTCATTGAAAATGCCGAAGCCACCTGTGCCGGCTGTGCCGAAGGCAGTACACAGAGCGTGCAGCCAGTTCATACCGCCGCAGAGCAGGAAAATCACATTGATAACGGTCAGCGCCACATAGATGATATAAAGGATCATTGCGGTCTGACGCATTTTCGGCACCAGCTTGCCCACATCCGGGCCGGGGCTTTCTGCCCGCAGCAGGTGCATGGTAAAGCCGGAGCCTTTACTACCGGGGACAATGGCCAGCAAAAACACCAGCACACCCATACCGCCGACCCAATGGCTGAAGCTGCGCCAGTACAGTAGACCCCGATACAGGCCCTCCACATTGGCGACCACGGAGGCGCCGGTGGTGGTAAAGCCGGAGACGATTTCAAAAAGCGCATCGATGTAGCTGGAGATCTGTCCACTCAAGGTGAAGGGGACAGCGCCGAGAAGACTCATCACGATCCAACTGAGAGCAACACAGGTCAAGCCCTCTCTTGCTCCGAAGAGCCTGCCTGCGGACCTGCAAATGCCGTACAGGATCGCAGCCAGTACCAGCATAGCACCGATGGTGATGGCAAAGGCCTTTGCAGCAGGCACTTCACCGTAGCCCAAGCTGATGGCAAGGGCAGGGATCATAAAGGCCGCTTCAATGGCGATAATCTGGGCGATGAAACGCCCCATCATTTTTACATTCATAGCAAGCCCTCTTTATGCGAAGATGTCGCTGAGCTGCTGCAGGCTGCCGCGGCGGCTGGTCACTACCACGATCCGGTCGCCGGGGGCAAAGACGGAGTCGCCGTTGGGAACGAAGGAGGTGACACCGTGGGTGATGTTGGAAATCAGCACATCGGGCTTCAAGCGCATTTGCTTGAGGGGCACATTGCAATTGGGAGTGGTTTCTTCCACCACAAATTCGACCGCCTCGGCCTGACCGTCGGCAATGGTATGTACGGAAACAGCGGCACCGGTCTGGTTCTGCATGGCGCGCACATAGCGCACGATGGTGTTACTGCACAGCTCCTGAGGGCTGATGATACTGCCGAAGTCCATGGTGTTGGCCAGATTGATGGTCTCCTGACGGCTCAGCTTGGTGACGGTCTGGGGGATATTCCGGCTGGCGCAGTACATAGACAGGATCATATTGGTCTCGTCAAGGCCGGTGAGCGCCACCACAGCGTCGCACATATCAAGACCCAGCTCCTCCAGAAGCACCTGGTCGCTGCAATCGCCGTGGATCACGGCGGTGTCGGGCAGGTCTTCGGCCAGTTCTTTGCAGCGGTCCAAATCCCGCTCCAGAAGTTGGACGGTAATGCCGTCGTCTTTGAGTAAATTCGATAAGTAGAAACTGATTCTGCCGCCGCCGCACAAAAGCACACGACGGACTCTGCGGGTCACGATGCCCAGGTTTTTCAGCAGGTCTGCCAGGTCGGAGGTGGGGGCGGGGACGAAAATCCGGTCGCCCTGCTGCAGCACGAAATTGCCGCTGGGGGCCATAGCCTGTCCGCCGCGCAAAACCGCGCACACCAGCACCCGGCACTTGACAACGCTGCCCATGGCGGACAATGCCACATCCTTTAAGGGACTGTTTGCATCAATACGCAGTTCCACGATTTGGGCTCTGTCTTTGGCGAAAGATTCCCGGCGCAAAAATCCCGGGAATTTCAGCAGACGTTCGATTTCCATAGCCGCCTGCTTTTCCGGGTTTACGGCCAAAGACAGGGGGAATGTATCCCGCATGGTCATAATCTGCTCGGTGTATTCCGGGTTGCGGATGCGGGCGATGGTGTGAATGTTGGGGTTGATGCCGTGGGCGGTCATACAGCACAAAAGGTTCACTTCGTCCGCATTGGTGACCGCAATCAGTAAATCCGCATCCGGCACGCCGGCGTCCAAAAGGGTGGGTTTGGAGGCACAGTTGCCGTGGACGCCGATTGCATCGTAGCGCACAACCAGTTCTTCCAGCACCTGGCTGTTGTGTTCAATAATCGTCAGGTTGTGCCCCTCGGCGACCAACTGCCGGGCAAGGGTGTTGCCCACTTTGCCGGCGCCTGCGATGATGATGTTCATAAAACCCCTCCGTTTTCTGTGGAAATTACCTTATATTATAACAAAAACTGCGCCATTTGGCAACAGGCAGAATTTTTGGCGGGGTTCTTGTTTTGTGGGCGATAATATGATATAGTGAAGCAAATATCAAAGGAGCAAGCAAAATGAAATACGTAAAGAGCGAAAAATATCAGACCCCGGAACTGATGAAGAAAATCATGGGTCCCAATCCCATTAAATTGGAAGAAGAACTCTTGTGTGGCCACAAAATCCCCGCAGGGGCGGTGGTCTGCGACTTGGGCAGCGGACAAGGTCTGACCAGCGTGTTTTTGGCAAAAGAATACGGGTTTAAGGTCTATGCGGCAGATTTGTGGAGCGACCCGGAAGAAAACGGGCGGTTTTTTGAAGAAATGGGACTGTCGAACGAACAGGTCATCCCTGTGAAAGCCGATGCCACGGATCTTCCCTTTGAAAAAGAATTTTTCGATGCGGTGGTCAGCACGGACTCTTATAATTACTTCGGCCGCGACACACGTTTTTTGGACGAGAAACTGCTCCCCTTTGTAAAAAGCGGCGGCTACCTTTACATTACAGTGCCCGGAATGAAAAAGGATTGCCACGATGATCTGCCCCGGGAACTGCTTCTGTCCTGGACACCGGAACAACTGGACTATATCCACGATGTCTGTTATTGGAAGAACATCATCAGCGCCTGCAAAGACGCGGAAGTTATGTCCATAACGGAAATGGAAAGCAACGAAGAGGTATGGAACGACTGGATAGCTCAGGACAACGAATATGCCGTAGGTGACAGAAAAGCCATACAAGCCGGCGGCGGAAAGTATTTGAATTTCATCGCTATGGTGCTGAAAAAGAAATAAAACAAACCCCCGGCACTGCAGTGCCGGGGGTTGCTTTATTCGGGCCAGTTGCCGTCGCCCACGTTGATGGGGCCGTCATACATCACAACCACCACTTGTGGTTTGAATTCCCGGATATAGTCCAGATAGTTTTCGTTGTATCTTCCCACTTGCGGGTCAAGATACCGCAACTGCCGGTAGTTTAAGGCCATATAGGGCGCTAAAGGCCGCGCGTAGGAATGGGAAATCAGAAGGCCTTTGTAATCCGTTTGGGCCATGGGATTTTGGATGATAGATTCCACATACGCGCCCTGCAGATTGGCATCGTATTTGTTGTAATAGTGATCGTCTTTCAGCACATCTTCGTTGATGAAGGTCTCCCAAAATGTGCCGGAATAGTCGGATTTTTGGTCACCGATCCGGTGGGTAAAGTGGAAGTTTGTTTCAAACTTGGGATCGAACACGGTGAAATCGTCTTTGCCGCCGAAATACGGACCCACTTTCACACCGATTGAACCCAGGAAGCAATTTTCGTAGGTAACCGGGGTGTAGTTTTCGATATTTCCGTAATCGTCACTGCCGGGGAAGTTCAGCCCATATAGCCGCTGTAGTTCTTCGGTGATGAGGGTCGATGCGTGGAAGGCGGCTTCCACCGTCCAGTGGTGGTCGGTGTTGTAGTACCGGGTGCATTGGCTGTAATCGCCCAGGTCCAGCACGGGTATGCCTTTTTCCCGCAAAAGTTTCATCAAGTGCAGTTCCGATTCCGTGGTGTTGTCGGCAGAATACAGGGCCAAATCCGGCGCTTGCCCCATATTTTTATAGGGTGCGCGAACATAAAGAAACTCTCCGCCGTATTTGCGCGTTTCGTTGTACAGCATTTCGTACTGATCGGCGATCGTTTTCAGGCGGGCGGTATCCACAGGCCCGTTATTACCGCGCAGATACAACGCGCCGTTGCCGGATTTCAGCACCTCAAAATTCCGCGTTTCGCGTTTACCCAAAATGCTTTGGGTAAGGGAAAAGGCATCCAGACTCCAGGGTTTGCTTGCGTATAAGGAATCGTAGAAGGCTTCAAATGCGCCGGGAACTGCCGATACACTGGTTTCGCCGCGCACTGCTTGCAACACCTGTCCGCCGGCAGTTTTTACGATAGCCGGAAGGTTTTTCAGAGAGAAGGCAACACCCAGGACCATAATCAGCAAAAACAGAACGAAAATGACAAGGCCCTTTGACTTTTGGGATGGATTATTTTGTTGCATAGTCGATTCCTCCCAAAATCAGAAGTGGAAATAGATGAACGGATTGTATGTTCCGTTTATGATGTAAACGATGGACGCGGCAAACAAAATCGCCAAAACAACTTCGCCGATGATTTGGATTGCCCTTTGCAACTTCCCGGACAGGACAATTTTGGGGACTACATTGGCAGACAGCAGCAGGGCAAACAGCAGGTAGACGATATTCTCCCGCAGATAAACCAAGGTTTGACCGGAGTAAAGGGCCGCGCCGGAAAGGCCGAACATCGTTTTCATATAGGCGCAGGCCTGTCCGATGCCCTCGGCCCGGAAGAAAACCCAAAGCAGCAAAACCACAAGCAGGGTATAGATGTGGCCCAGTGCCTTAAACCGTTTCAAAAATGCGCCGAAGGCAGTGGCTTTTTCTAAGAGCAGGGCAATAAAATACAAAAGACCCCAGGCAATAAAGGTCCAGTTGGCGCCGTGCCAGAATCCGGTCAGGAACCATACCACAAAGAGGTTTACATAATTTCTAAAAGCACTGCCCGTCCGATTGCCGCCCAGAGGAATATACACATAATCCCGGAACCAGGTACTTAAAGAAATATGCCATCTTCTCCAAAAGTCCGTAACGGAGCAGGCGGTGTAGGGGTGGTTAAAGTTCTCGTCAAATTGGAAGCCGAACATCTTGCCCAGACCGATTGCCATATCCGAGTAAGCGGAGAAGTCAAAGAAAATCTGCAGGGCATAGGCCACAGCGCCCAGCCAGGCAAAACTGACTGTAAGGTCAGCCCCCACGCCGGCAAAGGCCTTGTCTGCAATTACGGCCATGGTGTTGGCAAGGAAAATCTTTTTCACAAAGCCTTGCACGAACCGCAAAGTGCCGGCTTTGAAGGCTTCCAGGGACTCCTTTCTGTTTACCAGTTGTTCTGCGATGGAATTATAGCGGACGATAGGACCTGCCACCAGTTGGGGAAAGAAAGCGATATAAAGGCCCACGGAAAGGGGATTTTTCTGGCAGGTTTCGCCCCAGTAGACGTCAATCACATAGGACATAGCCTGGAAAGTAAAGAAGGAAATACCCAGAGGCAAAGCGATGCGTCCGATGTTAATTTGCATAAGGCCTGTGCTGTTTAGTTGGTCGGCAAAGAAGTTCAGGTACTTAAAAACAAACAGCAAGCCGATGTTGACGATCACCGAAAGGATAACGAAAAGTTTCTTCCACCGGGCGGTTTTGCTGCGGCTGATTAGAAGGGCCAGCAGCCAGTTGAACAAAATGGAGAAGAGAAAAATTACCAAGAATTTCGGTTCGCCCCAAGCGTAGAAAAACAGGCTGGCCAGCAGCAAAAGCGCATTTTGCGCGCCTCGGTGCTTGCGGAAGAGATAATAAAGCCCCAAAACGCAAGGCAGAAACAAAAACAAAAAAGTCAAACTGACAAATACCATAACAGAACCTCGTTTTCAAACTCTGGTGTATCAAACAGTATACCATAACAATCGGCCCGGAACAAGGGCTTGAAACGATATAAGACGGCGGTTTGGCCTTAAAAAATAGAAAATCAGCGCCAAAGATGCAAATTTCTGTTTCCATTCGTGTCAAACTGTGATAAAATGGGGAAAATACTTGTAAAAACATTTTACAGGCAGGAGTTTTTATGGAGAAAATCAAGCAGATTTTGACTTACGGCGTTTTCGGTCTTCTGACTACGGTGGTGAACTATGCCGTTTTTTATCTGTTTTTGGATGTTTTCCGGGTCTCCTACGGCGTTGCCAATGTTGTGGCGCTAGTGGTGAGTGTGGCGTTTGCCTTCGCGGTGAACAAGCAGTTTGTTTTTCGCAGCAAATGCTGGTCTGCAGCGGTCTTAAAAAAAGAACTGCCGGCTTTTCTGTCGGCGAGAGTCGTTTCCGGCCTCATCGATGTGGGCAGCATGTGGCTGCTGGTGGATGCGCTGGCGGTGTCCCCCAAGCTGGCAAAATTGCTGGTCAATGTACTGGTAATTGTTTTAAACTATGTGTTTTCCAAGATTTTTGTGTTCCGTAAATTTGCGGAGCAGTGAAAGGCGTGTTTTTCTATGATGCTTTCGATTCTTGTACCCTGCTTCAATGAAGAAGAAAATATCCGCCCCTTTTACGAGCAGACTACCCGTGTAATCCGGGGGCTTCGCAGAGAAAATATCGTGTCTGACTATGAGTTCCTGTTTATCAACGACGGTTCGAAGGACGGCACATTGGCGCAAATCAAGGCGCTGGCTCAGGAGGACTCCCGGGTGTTTTACCTGTCCTTTACCCGCAATTTCGGTAAGGAATCGGCGATGCTGGCAGGTCTTACCCATTGCCGGGGTGACTATGTGACACTGCTGGATGTGGATTTGCAGGATCCCCCGGAACTGCTGCCTAAGATGTTTGAGGTGCTGGGTAACGGCGAGGGCTATCAGTGCGTGGCGACCCGTCGGGTGTCCAGAGCCGGTGAGCCCCGGCTGCGGTCCTGGTTTGCCAAGATGTTCTATAAATTGATTAACCGGATTTCCGACGTGGAGATCGTGGACGGCGCCCGGGACTTCCGACTGATGACCCGCCGGGTGGTGGATTCCATTTTGGACTTAAAAGAAAAGAGCCGGTTTTCCAAGGGCCTGTTCGTATGGGCCGGATACAAGACCGGTTACCTGTCCTATGAGAACATCGAGCGCAAGCACGGCAAGACTAAGTGGTCCTTCTGGAAGCTGTTCAAATACTCCCTTGACGGCATTACCGCCTTTTCCGTGATGCCTCTGCAGTTGGCAGCTGTGGCCGGCTGCCTGTGCAGCTTTGGTTCAATTCTGGCGATGCTCTATTTTGTGATTCAAAAATTGACGGTGGGCATTCCCATTCAGGGCTATGCCATGCTGATCTGCTCCATTTTCCTGCTGGGCGGCATTCAGTTGCTGGGTTTGGGCATTTTGGGTCAGTATCTGGGAAAATTGTTCATAGAAAGCAAGCAGCGCCCGGACTATGTGGTGCTGGACAGCAATTTGAAAGACGATAAATAAATAGGCGACCATAAAAGATGCTCCGTAAAAACGGAGCATCTTGCTTTTTTCGGCACTTTCCTATATAATGGCAAGCGGCTAAAGAAAGAAAAACGGAGGAACTAAAATGTCTACATCTACACAAACAAAAATGGCTAACCCCGGCCCCTTGGGTCTGTTGGGCTTTGGTATGACAACCGTGCTGCTGAACCTGCACAACGCAGGTTTGCTGCCCCTGTCCATCGTGATCGTTGCGATGGGTATTGCGCTGGGCGGCTTGGCACAGATCATCGCAGGTATCCGTGAACTGTGTCAGGGCAACACCTTTGCCGGCACTGCCTTCACCGCTTACGGCCTGTTCTGGTGGTCTCTGGTGCTGATCTGGGTGAATCCCACCGGTGTCGCCAATGCGGACAAGATCTCCATGGGCTACTATCTGCTGCTGTGGGGCATCTTCACCGCCTTTATGTTCGTTGGCACACTGAAGCACAACCGGGCCACGCAGGTGGTGTTCGGCAGCCTGACCGTGCTGTTCATTCTGCTGGCGCTGGGTGACTTTACCGGCAACCACACCATTACCATCATTGCCGGCTTTGAGGGCATTTTCTGCGGTTTGTCTGCCATCTACAATGCGATGGGTCAGATTGTCAACGCCGAGTACGGCAAGACAATGATTCCCTTGGGCTAAAAATAGTTGCACATACAAAAGCCTCCGGCACAGCTGCGCCGGAGGCTTTTTCTTATTCGATCAAATCGTTTTCGCGGAATTGCAGAGCGTAGAGCTTCTTATAAGTGCCGTCGGCGGCGATCAGCTCATCGTGAGTGCCACGCTCGGTGATCTTGCCGTCAAGGACAACGGCGATCTCGTCGGCGTTGCGGATGGTGGAAAGCCGGTGGGCAACCACCAAGGTGGTGCGACCCTTACACAGCTCGTCCAAGGCCTGCTGGATCAGGACTTCGGTTGTGTTGTCCAGGGCGCTTGTGGCCTCGTCCAGAATCAGAATGGCCGGGTCTTTCAGGAACACACGGGCGATGCTAAGCCGCTGTTTTTGACCGCCGGACAGCTTCACACCTCGTTCGCCGATCTGGGTGTCATAGCCCTTTTCCAAGGACATAATGTAGTCGTGGATATTTGCGCGGCGGGCGGCTTCGTGAATTTCTTCATCGGTGGCATCGGGCCGGCCGTAGAGGATATTGTCGCGGATGCTGCCCACAAACAGGAACACATCCTGCTGGACAATGCCGATGTTGCGGCGGAGGGATTCTAAGGACAGCTTGCGGATGTCCGTTCCGTCAATCAGGATCGAGCCGTTTTCTTCCGGTAACCGATAGAAGTTGGGAAGCAAATGGCACAAGGTGGTCTTGCCGCCGCCGGAGGGGCCGACCAAGGCCAGCTTGCGACCCTTTTCCAGCCGCAAATTCACATTCTGCAGAACTTCCTTTGTGGTCTCGTAGGAATAGGACACATCTTTAAATTCGATGACACCCTCCACATCGGTCAGGGCCACAGCGTCCTCGGCCTCGCTTTCCGGCGCTTCGTCCATAATTTCCACAAAGCGCTTAAAGCCGCTGACGCCGTTCTGGAACTGCTCCATAAAGCCGATCAGGGTGTTGACCGGGTTAATGAACAAGTTGACGGACACGATGAAGGTGGAATAGTCACCGAAGTTAATGCGGCCGGCGTAAAGGAACAGACCGCCTGCGATCAGGATAAAGACATTGAAAATGTCCGTGATGAAGGAGGTGGAGGCGTGGAATTTTGCCATGGCATCGTAGGCTCTGTGGGAGGAGTCTACAAATTCCTTGTCGCCGATGTTGAATTTTTCGATCTCCCGGTCGGCGTTGGTGTAGGCCTTTGTGACGCGGATGCCGGTGATGCTGCTCTCCACAGCCGCGTTGATGGTGGCGTTGCTCTTGCGGCGGTCGTCAAAGGCGGCTTTCATCGCCTTGCGGTAGTGCATAGTCACCACCATCAAAATAGGCACGCAGGCGAAGATGATCAGCGTCAGGATCCAGTCGATGGTCATCAGGTACGCGAAGGACAAGATGATCATAATGGAGCTGATCAGCAGATTTTCCGGGCCGTGGTGAGCCAGCTCGCAGACCTCAAACAGGTCGCTGGTGATCCGGGTCATAATGCGGCCGGTCTCGTGATTGTCATAGAACCGGAAGGGCAGCCGCTGCAGATGGGCGAACAGATCCTGCCGCATCTGGGACTGCATCTTCACACCGATCACATGGCCGTAATACTGGACAAAATACCGCAGCCACATACGCAGCACATACAGCGCCAGCACAATCAGACCTGCGATCACGATGGTGGTGTACATCTTTTGGGGAATGTACTCGTTGAGCATTTTGTTGGTGACGATGGGATACACCATACCGGTCAGCGAGATCATTAGGGCTGCCAGCATATCCAGCGCCAGCATTTTCTTGTGGGGTTTATAATACCCGATAAAGCGTTTGAGCAAGCTCGTCGCCCCCTTTAAAAACATCACAGTTATTCTACAATTTCTGCGCAGTTTCGTCAACAACAAATGCAGAAAGAACCCCCTCTGCAAAAAGCAGAGGGGGGGAAGGCTTCTTATGCCAAGGTGATGGTCAGGCTGATGTCGTAGGCCTGTTCGTGCATACCGCCGGGGCTTAAGATGCTGAAAGCCAGAATGTAATTATAACCGGCAATGGTAATCGGTTCGTTGGTGTAAACGCAGATGCTTTCTGCACCCATCCAGTTGCCGATGATCTCCTTGATGGCTTCGTCGGTGATAGAGTCTGTTCCCTGAACACCTTCGGCATCCTTTTTGCCAATACGGGTGTAGATGTTGCTATCATCGCCGATCAAGCTGACGAACTTGGCAATATCCCGTTTGGCGGCGGCGACCAGAGAAGGCATAGAATCGTCCATCCAGTCGAAAACGGGCAGGTCGGTGTACATGGTCACACTCTTAATGACCTCGCCCTCGGGCTCGATGTTCAGCCAGCCCCAGCCCTTGCCGAACACTTCTTCTTCGGTCAGGTTGAAGCCGAACATATCCATAGCCTGGAACAGTTCGTAATACTTGGTCACTTCAGAGGAGGTTGCGGCCATAGAATCCGCATACAGGCCATCGATGGCGGCGGCTTTTTCGATAGCACCGTTTACAAGTGTTTCCAGCGTGACGGACTTGTTTGTTGTACGCTCCATTTCATAGGAAATGATGCCGTCGGTGGTCAAAGACAGGAACTTGCTGGTGCCGGTTTGCTGGTCATATTCCACCTCTGCGCGGAACTGGGGGATGGAGGTGCAGCCGCTGTGACCGTAGGTGTAGTAGATGGCGTAGATGTTATCTCTCAGATGTACACAGGAGTAGGCCATCAGGTTTGAGCCGTTGTAGTTAAAGTACAGCTCGTAGGTGTCCTCGGGGCGCTGCTGCTTCATCTGGGCGATGATGGAATCGCTCAGAACGAAGTGCTCCTGCAGCTTGGCGTAGTAGTCGCTGGCGCTGACCTTAATGGGGTCTTCGCCTGCTTCCATAGCGTAGGGCTCGGTGGCAAGGAAGTCACCGGCTGCAAACAGACCGGCAATATCGAAGGGTCCGTCGGCAGCACCGGCCACCTCGAAATAGCGGTCAATGCAGATGTCGTTTTCCACCTCGGGGAACAACTGGTCAAAGACATTCCACTGGGCGTCGTAGTAACGGGCGGCTTCTGTTTTGCCGCATTCGGTGCAGGTTCTGTCCACATTCCGCTTCAAGGTCAGAACGCCAAAGGTCTTGGTTGCGGTGTTCCACTCGCCCCACTGGCAGGTGTGTTCGCCGTCGCCCCCGGGCTGGTCAACGCCGTTGATGCCGGGCTTTTTGTTGTCGGAAGGATTGCCATCGGTGCTGCCGGTCACATCCGATGTGGAGGTGGAATTGTTTGCGTCAGCAGAGGGGTCCTTCTTGCCACAAGCTGCTATGGACAGAGCCATAGCCAAAACCAGTAAAAGCGCCAATAATCTCTTCATATTTTCTATCTCCTTATTTGTTTAATAGTAGGTATCGGTCGGGGATGCGACGGGCGAGCCAGTTGCCCAAAAGCGCGAGACCGAAGCCCAGCACCACAGATGTCAGCACATCGGTGGGATAGTGGACATACAGATACAGTCGGGAGAATGCGATCAGGCAGGCCAAAACCAGCGCGGCGATACCCCACTTTTTATGATTCAGCAAAATCACACCCGCGCCCTCAAAAGAGGCAATGGTGTGGCCGGAGGGGAAGGAAAAGTCGTGGGGACGCTCGATGATCAGCGGGATCGCCTTGCCAAAGACCTCCAGCTGGTAGTCATAGGGTCTAATCCGCTGGCACAGAGGCTTCAAAGTCAGGTTGCAAATCACAAGACCCATCAGCAGGGCAAAGGCCATACCCACGCCTACACGCCGTGTCTTTTTAAACAGCAGCAGCGCCACAGCCAACGCAATCCAGAACATACCGCCGTTGCCCAGCACGGTGACCACCGGCATAACGGCGTCCAAAAACGGACACCAAAGCTTATCCGCGATCCAATCCAAAATGGGCAGGTCGAAGTTCTCTGCAAAAAAGCTGAAAAGATTCATCTTTCGTCCCTCTTTTCCTGAAATACCCAGCGATGCTGGATAAAATAGTTAACAAAGTACAGAACTGTCATAACCGCCGCATAGATCAGCGCGTGCAGGCCGGTGGCAGACTCGGGAATGCGAAACAGAGCGTACACGCTGTAAGTCAGCAGCGCCTGCGCGCCCAGCATAGGCAGCGCCAAGGCAAAATAGCGCGCCATAGCCGCGCCGGTCTTGACATCGCTTTTGAACACCAGCGCCTTGTTCATATAGAAATTGAGCAGGCTGGAGATCAGCCGGGCGGCGGTGGTGGCGGTAGCTGTCAGGGCAAAGCTTGACAAAACCGGCCGCAGCAGCCACAAAAAAGCCACATAGCAACCCTCATCCACCACAGAGCTGACAAGGGAGGACAGAGAATACCGGAGGAAGTGGGCAAGGATCTGTTTGTAGATCCGAAAGGAATCCCACAGGGGTCTGAAATGGGAGGTTTTGTTTTCTTCAATGTACACCGTGCGGATCTTTACCTCACGGAAGGGGATGCGCTTCTGCTTCAGCATCAGCAGCATATTGGTCTCATACTCGAACCGGTCGCCCTCTACGCGCAGCATTTCAGGCAGCGACGCCTTGGGAATGGCGCGAAGGCCGGTCTGGGTGTCGGAAATGGACATACCCACGAATAACCGGAAACTGCCGCAGGCGACTTTATTGCCGAGGCGGCTACGGAAGGGGACATCCGGGTGGTTAAAATCCCGGACACCCAAAACCATTTGGGCATTTGCTGCCATCGCCTCGGCACAGGCGAGAATGTCCAGCTTGTGATGCTGGCCGTCGCCGTCTGCCGTGACCACACCGATGCCCTCCGGCCGGTTGTCCAGAAAATACCGGAAGCCGGTCTTCAGCGCTGCGCCCTTGCCACGGTTGACTTCGTGGTGCAGAAGCGTGATCTCGGGATGGGCCTGAGCAGCCTCGGTAAAATAATGGAGGTTTTCCGGCTTGCTGCCGTCATTGATCAGCAGAATGTCCCGGAAGCCAACCTCTAAAAGCCCCTCAACAACGCCACGGAGCTTCTCATCCGGGTCCAAGGAGGGCAGAATAATGCCGATGTTGTTCAAATCGGTCATAGCGATACTCCTAGTAAGAAATCAAACGCTCTGCCAAAAAGCTGCTGCCGCTGCGTACAAGAAATACTTGGGCATTGTTGACAGAGTGGTGCAGCTTGCCGTCACGGCCAAGGCTGTCCACCTCGTAGGTCACATCGCACAGGTATTTGCCGTCGCCTGCATCGATCAGGTAATTGGTGACAAAGCTTGTGATGGTGTCGGACTTGGATTGACCGTACTGCAGACCGTCATATGCGCGGCTGACGCGGTTTTTCAGGTCGCTGCCGTTTAGAAGCAGGGGCGTCAGGGCGTTGTAGTTCTCCTGCCGGTTATCCAGACGGGAGGTCAGGTAACGGGTATAGCGGTCAATAAAATCGTGGATGAAGGTATCCAGCTCCTGATGCACAGCATCGGTGCAGTTGTTTAAGTAAGTATTCATAGCGGCCTCGTCGCTTGCGTTGACGGTTTTGCCCTCGGCATCCACCACGCGCAGCTGGACTTCACCGAAGATCGGGCCGACGGAATAGGTCTTTTTGTAGGGCAGGTCCAACTCATCGTAGAGCGATTCCACCGCGGCATATTTCACGGTTTCGGTCACATAGCTTTCATCCAGCAGCACATCGCCGGCATAGACCTGCATAGTCTCGTCCACGGTGACCGTGGCGGCCTTGCCCAGCAAACAGGAGAGGTCAAAGCTGTCCTTGCTGATGGCCCATTGGGTGAAGCCGAAGCGCTTCTTGCCCGTAGGCTCAAGCTCTACCTTGCCGATGGCATCGCTGCCGCGGCGCAGGGTGTAGACCATACGGGTTTCGGTACTTTCGGAGGCCTTTTTGGCGTAGGTGATGTTGCCGTCCAGAAAGTCCATAAGCGCCTTGTCCCGAGCTTCTGCGCTTTGCAGTTTGGGGTCGATACTATCCAGAATATCGCCGGAACGATCGTATACATACTGGGGGGTCAGGCTATCGGTGTAGGACTCGAGGATGCTCTTGGTACGGGAATCCTCATAGGCATCCATATAACCCCAAAAGAACGCAAGACCCAAAAGGGCGACGCCGAGGAAAATCCCGGCATACAGAAGCATAAAGCGCTTAAAAGTCATTTTCTTGCCGGTTTTCGGCCGTAGCATTTCCAAAAAACGATTCTTATCCATTGCTGCCATCCTCCTTCGGAAGAACAAGGAATGCGGTGGGAACAGGGCGGATGCCGATGACGGAGGCGCAGTTGTTGACATACTCGCCGTTATACCACAGCAGCGAGGAGGAGCCGCCGTCCAGATTGCAGGCATTGACAGCGCCGTACTCGATCATAATCTCCGCCAGATCGCTGTAGGTAGCGCCAAGGCTGACCAGCTGACGGCCGTCGATGACCAGCATCAGAACAGCGCCGTCAGAGCGCTGACCGATGGCAGTACGGGGATTGATGCCGCTGCTGGATTGCTGGATCAGCTCACCGTTGGCCACCAGCACCGGGCCGAAGGCCACGCCGTACTGAATATCCCGTTCCTTGATGGCACTGGCTTTCAGCCGACCCACATGCATAATGTGGTTGCTGTCGAAGCCTACAAAGCCACCCTGCACACCGCTGCTTTCGTAATAGATCTGACCCTCGTAGACCACCATTGCGTCCGGGGTCTCACCTTGGCCGTTGCCGCCCTCGTCCAAAAAGCCGCTGGCATTGATGGCAGCAACCGCACCGAAATGCTTGGCCATCTGAGCCACGCGAAGGCCTTCCACGCCAAACTGGTCGGGACGGCAGCCCAAAACTACACGGGAGGGGTCAAGAACCACCATCATATAGCCGCTATAGCCTTCGCCGCTGACCTTATCGATGATAATGCCGTCACCGTCCTCGTCCACGAGACCCCATTGGTCGGCTACAGGGCCGGCTTGGGTCTGGTCGTTGTCAGGCTCGGAGGGTCTGACGATGAGAGAGGTATCTGTGTCGAGAATCTCTTCCTCCCGGTTGCCCTCGATGGCGGCGATTTCCTCAGGGGTGAAGAAAAGGTCTGCGATAAAGCCGATGGCGCTGGTCTCACGCACGGACATAACAAAAATATCCCGGGCGGTGGGAGAGGGGCCCTTTGCCAAAATAAACAGCACACCGTACAGCACGACCACCAGCAGCACCACCGTTTCCAGCAGAACAAGCAATGCCTTGCCGATGATTTTCAAGAAAGCGGACAGCCGGGTCTTTTGTTGCGGCTGCTCGGTATTTTGTATATTTGTGTTCTCCATAATCAATACCTGCGTTCTTTGTTTTTTGTTAAATCTTATTATAGTAAAAAAAGAGCGAAAAGTAAAGCCTGCAGAAGGAATCCCCTCTGCAAAAAGCAGAGGGGATGATATGGGCTTATTGCGATACGGGGCGACTGGGTAGCGTGAAGTTGCTTATTCCCATTCGAAGGGGGATTTTTGGCTTTGCAGATATGTAGTGGTTGCTGGTATCTTAGCATTCAAAATGTAGTGCTATTATACCAGTTATTTTGTTTTACCATTGTTTCATCATTTGTTTTTTTAGTATATCATATCTTTCTTTTTCATTGAACCAAACAGTAAGAATCGTGTTAAAATCTACTGTACTTATCTCATCTACTTCTAAATTATCATCTTCTAAAAGGGAATAAATTAATGTTGTTTCTGGCTGTATTTTCGCACCATACCACTCCATATCTCTTTCGACGAATTCCGCTTCATTATTAATAACACTGTTAATCCCTTCTTTTATCCATTCGTAACTTCTTCTATTACGAACCTGAAACAGATAGGCCGACAAGAATTTTAACTCCGGCTCAAACGTAATGCTTAGAAAATATGGCGATTCAGTTCTTCTCAGGAAACTATAATCCAACATGCTTATCTCCCCCTTAATATATCGGAAAAAAAGTTATAATTTTATTTGCAGCATCAGGTCCAAGCTGACCCATATTGTTAATGCCATTAATTGTAGATTTGTAATCTTTTAATGACACTTGCTTTCTTTGATTGGCTAAAATTCCAATTGATTTAACTGTAACAACAGTTTGATAAATGGTCGTGCCAACGATTAGTGCTGTATGCCCCATTTGTGCCACTACTTGCGTAGCTTCAGCATAAGCAACTTCGACTCGCGTGAAGTGCATCCATAAGCCATAAAACTCATCGCTATCAGTGCTCACATTCCATGCATTTCTATTTATGGCATCAACCAATTTGTCTTTAGCCATCCATACTTTACGATCTAATCCAAAAATATTATAATCAATCGGATTAGAATCATATGCATTGTATGTCGCATTTAACCAATCAATATTGACTGAAGACAACTGTTATTTTATAGGTGCTTCATAGCAGTTTCTTCTTTATTCACTATTACACTTTTATCAGAAGTTTTTGGATGCGTTATTTATATTTTATAGGGAGTTCTAACCCCTTATAAAATATTTCACCATTATCACAAACAATTCTATCTGTTATATAAAACACTTCACCATCTTTTACTAGTAAATCGTGAGCGAACTCAAATTGCAACAATTCATTTTGGCTTAGCGCATATATATTAACGAAGCAAATGTCTTCTGAAGAATAAATATTTACTTTATCTGTAGTATATGTGTTTTCGATAACAGATAAGATGCTATCGTATGTATCATTATCAATAGAGACTTTTGTTTTACTACAATCAGCAGCATTTACATAAAAGTACTGATAATTATCTATGTTGTCATAATATAAAATTGCTTTATTTAAACATCCTGATGAACACCATATTCCACAAAACTCACTGTATAACAAATCCTTATTTTGATTATCCCCTAAAGAATAAAGTCTATAAACATCATTTTCTTTCGGGAAGAAAAAACTAGCAACCATAGAGATAAGATTTTGATTTTGGACAGTATTATTCTCGCCAATATGAATATTTGCTATGGCTTTTTTATCAAGATTTGTTATCAAACTCAGCTCTTTAACATTATCCAGATAATCATTCAGTCGTACGTATTTATTCCCATCAAGTTCAAATTCTTTTGTATTATAATCATCGATTTCAATGATTACGCCTGTATCCCGAATTGCATGTTCGTATTTTATTTTATGGATAGTATTAGATGTAGCTATATATGCAAATGGAAATAGGAAAATTATGCCTATGACAAGTAATATTATTGATACCTTCTGTATTTTCGTGTTTTTTTTAACGCTAAAAACTATTAATAATGATATCCCAGCAATTAACAAAAGCACTCCTAAAACAGATAGTATAATGACAAAAGCCAAAAACAGCAAACTTGCAAATGCGCCCAAATATAACCACCTCTCAATTTTAATTTTTGACGGCTACATCTTTCTTTCTCGCTCTTTCTTTTTTCTATTTTTTGTCAAATCGTTAGTGTTTCTTCGATACAAAAGATAAAGTGTAAGCAACAAAATTAATGGAACAATTACAACTGCTATAGTTGCAAGCAACATTAACATATCGTTTGCGGCAGCAACACCGCATCTTACTATTCCACCTGAAGATATATATGCGGATATATCTCCCCAAAGTTTCAACCTTTCATCATATATACCACCGCTGCCACTACTATACCATATACCCCTTATTGCACCTATTGCATAAAATGAGGATAAGACGAAAAAGCTACCCAACAAAATACCGCTTATGCGAGGCTTGCGGTTGTAAAAAACAAGTTTTACCGCAAGATATACCAAAAACATCGCTATTAAGAGTTCAAAGCTTGATAAAAATTTAAACATATAAACAGAATAACTGTTAATTATTCCGAGTTTACTAAAAGTAATATACCCCGAAACAAATAAAAAGGGTATAAAGCAAAGTAATACTAGCTTTTGTTTCTTAAATGCTTTAAATAGGCCGAATCCCACGCCTGAAGGAAGAACTACGTAAAAACATACAGGCATTATCATTAACGGCACAACAAACAGGGAATTACGCAGATACTGGGAAAAAGGAACAAAAGAACCTGATGTCAATTGACCTAAATTAGAGAAATTTTGAAGAGTTGGATTTCTCGGTGCGATAGGGTTAGGAATAAGAAATAATTCATCAATCGGCATAAACGCTTTTGATAAATACATTATGATAAAAATTAAAACCAAAACAAACAACTGCAAGGCAATGGCAAAGGTTATAAATCCTAAAACTTTAAACGTCATAGAATTAGAATTAATATTTTTGCAAAGCATCCAAGAGCCGAAAGCAACAGAACAAACCAGCACACACCAACCGATAAGCATTATTAAGCCTATAATCAAAATCGCATAGGCAAAGCCCATATCAAACCTTATCATAAGATGATCTTGAAATACCGCATAAAGCCAATCGGCAGTATAATTGTTTGAGGGGAAGCCAATAATACCAGTTACAATACCTCCGCCGCTATACATTAATACAGGAATTAAACAAACTGCAATTGCAGTTCCTAAAAAGCTGTGGTTCATTCTTGCGGCAATATATGTAATTGAAAATACGGGTGCCAGGCAATAAAGCCAAAGTACAATTACCGCCAACCCCATTGCGTGCGATTGTTTAAATATTATAGGCTCATTTATAATCGATTTACTTAAAAGCAAAGAATTTAGCATTCCGTAACTGTCACCGCTAAAAAACATATTAAAAGAATTAGGCAACATAGTGCAAATGTTTATAAGAGAAAATGCGCATATAATGCCGAGTCCAAACGGCAACTTAAGTCTTGCTGTAAAAATCGCAGGCAAAACAGCTGTAAACATAAGCAATAGCACAACAGAACAAACCATAAAAACCGTATTGCCAAGACATTTTTGAATCACTTCATCTTTAAAAATGCTTGAGTAATTTTCAAGGCCTACAAATGTTGGAGCTTCTAACATATTAAATCTGGTAAGGCTGTAAAAAATTTTTTCTATTAAGTTATATAAGCCGAATGTTGCCACAATAAACACGGGTATCTGAAAAAATATTCCGAACGGTGAACTTATCTTCCTGTTCTTAAAAACTTCGTTCATATAAAAACCCCCAAAAATTAAACCTGTACCTTTCTTATTTTATTGTATCTAGCCACGTATTTCAACACATTTATTTTATCTATTATTCAATTTTTATCCTTACAAAGCCAAAAGAAAGATTAATTACAAAAAACGACCTTATGTGGCACTCGATTTCGTGATACATAAGGTCGTTTGATTCTTGTTTTTTCTTGGGTTCTCTCAGGATATCAATTTTTACCCTTTTGGAAGGAATTGAGGATGAGAGGGTTTACCCTGAAATAAATTGATATCAAAGTACACTAATACCTATTCTAAAAAGGACAATAATAAATAATCTCTTAGGCGTAGTTAATGGAGTTATATTAGTAGATATAATAAGTTAGCTATTTAGCCAATAACCCAAGCCCACCGGCACCATCGAGTGGGGATAAGTATAAAAAATGCCACCTGCGAAAGTTCGCAGATGGCATATTTTTATGATGTCAGAGAATAACTCAAATTGTTCTTTTGGGAATAATTTGGGTTGTACGATGACAATTGATTTACTCCCACTCGCAAGACAAATTTAAATCTTAAACAAATTTGTTTTAGTGGTTTAGCACAATTTGATAGCGTTTGTGTTAGATTACCTAAATCGCACAGGTTATCCTGACTTTTGCTATCATTTGTCTATCACAGTTTGCTATCACCAATCAAGCAATTGTGATGTTTTATTTATTATAACTTATTTTGATTTGTTTTTCAATAGTTTTAAATAAAAATAGCAGAGAGCGTTATATCTCCCTGCTATTTGGTTTAATTTGCTTCGAATTCGCCTGATTCAGAGCCGACTGATACCGTATAAGTATCACCCTTTTTGATGTCGGGACTTGAGAGAATCACAACTGCGAAATTAAGTTCGGGTGAATATTCAATAATCGTTTTTCCGCTTTTATCTTTCAGCAAAATCTTTGTTCCGGCGGACTGATTACCAACACTTATGGCAACCACACCTTGCTCGGAATCGCTAAAGGATTGAGCCATACCCTGAGCACCTGTTCCTATAAAGGTTCCTCCTGTAATAATACCACTCTTGTCATAGTCAAGCGTTGCGGTATCGCCTTGTGTAGGACCGACAACTGTTGTGTGTCCTCCTGAAATTTCCAAGGTGCCGTTGGCATCCAAGCCGTCACCGGAAGAATTGATATAGAGCGTGCCACCCGATATTTTAATGCTGCCGTTAGAGTTAGAGGACATACCGCCGTGGCCACCCATACCTCCGGGTTTGCCACCGCCCATTCCTCCGCCGAACATTCCATCACGGCCTCCGGTAGTTCCACTTTGGTCTGTTCCGCCTGCGGCGTTCAGTCCATCGTCACTCGCCTTGAGTTTAATATCTCCGCCTTGCACGTCTATGTGCAAAGCTTCAAGGCCTTCATAACTCTCACTGATATCAATCTTGCCGGCAGTAACGGTCAATGTATCTTCGGCGTGAATAGCATCGTCACCCGATGCAATGATAAAGGTTCCGCCGTTAATGATAACCGAAACATCCGAGTGTACCGAATCATCTGCCGAGTTGATGGTAATATTGCCACCCGAAATCAGCATACTATTTGTAGCTTTAAGACCCTTCATACTTGTACTGTTTTCATCGGTCGTGGTGGTTGAAGTTTGTGAGCCACTCGGTCGCATTTCCCCGGGTCTGCCACCGCCGTGTCCTCCACCCATAAATCCTCCGAAATTGTCTGAAGAAGCCTTAGAACCATTTTCTGAACCGCCACCAACGAGAAGTTCTATCGTGCCGTCTGCAATCTGCATATAAGCACCAGCGGCTATGCCGTCGCCTTCGGCTTCGGATTTAATCGTTCCACTTGCAATATAAATAAATCCAAGAGAAGCATCGTCAGAATTCTCGGCGTGTATAGCATCCTTTCCGGCATCAATGTTAAGTGGTGCGTTTGCAATTCTTACACTGTCGTTTGCATCTAAACCGTGAGAAGAGGAATTAACCGCGTAAGTTCCACCCGTAATCACCAAATCATCTTTGCAAACAACGCCATGTCCCGCAGGAGAAGTAACCGTCAAAGAACCTGTTCCATTGAGTGTCAAATCTTGCTTTGAAAACAGAGCACCGTCAATATTATTATCATCAATAGCAGTAAAACTACCGCCGTTGGCAAGTGTGTTAGTGGTTCCATCGGCAAGAGTTAAGAACACCTTATCGGCTTCTAAAATGTAGAGTGCTGCTGAGGTTTTGCTTGTGATATTTGCGCCACTGAGAACAATTTGCAACTTCGCCGTATCGGGTGCATTAACGATCAGCATACCGTCAGTCAGCTCACCCGAAACAACATAGGTCGCTTCTTCGGTGATAGTAATTTTTGAGCCTGAGATTTTTACGCTGTTCGAACTCGCAGTAGCCGTTGTTTCATTCAGCTTAATTGCAACTGCCTTGCTCTCATCATAGTCGGTTTTATTATCTCGCTCGGTAAACATATCCGCATCAGTTTTTGAAAAATCAACCTCTACAGGAGTAGCGGTTGAGGATGATCCATCCTGACTTTCGGTCGGTGTGTTACGATCCACATCTTTTCCGCATCCGGCAAGAAGCGAAAGCATTAAGGTTAAAATCAGTAGAATAGATACTATTTTCTTCATATCAATCACCATTATAATTCCGTTCCGACAGTTTCTTGTTTAGACACCGCAATTTCAAGATTTCCATTACGGCAACGGATTTTATCGATCATCTCTTTTTCACAGGTAATGTCACGGAGCATTACATTGTATGTAAGCTTGAACATACTTCCCATATTAGTACTCTTAACACGCACAAGATCGTGAGAGGTGGTAAACTCAGAGAAAATATCATCAAAAATGCCGGAGTAATCCAAATCTTCGGGGATGGTTATGGTAAAGGTCTTAAAGGT
>JAZLCU010000078.1:0-21254 GCA_045614325.1 Faecousia sp.
AATCTGGTGGACGAACCTGAGGCAGTTACAGTAACGGAAGTTTCTAACGACGAAGGAAAGGTGCTTGAACTCCATGTTGCCCCCGGCGATATGGGTAAGGTCATCGGCCGCCAGGGTCGAATTGCGAAAGAAATTCGCACCATTGTGAAAACCGTTGCCCAGCGCACCGGCGAAAAAGTCACGGTGGAAATCGTGGATTAACGGCTTATGCGTGACGCTTGGCGCCACGCATTTCCGTTTTCTTGGAGGAATTATGAGACAAACAATGATTGATGCAGGGGAAATCGTCACCACCCACGGTGTGCGCGGTGAAGTCAAGGTTCTTACTTGGCTGGATTCCCCGGATATGCTTTGTGAATTTGACCGTTGCTGTGTTGACGGTAAGGAATATAAAATTAATAGCTGCCGCGTGCAGAAAACCTGCAACCTTATGAAACTAGTAGGTATCGATACCATGGAGGACGCACAGGCCATGCGTGGCAAGACCATTCAGCTGTATCGTGACGATATTGACGATGAGGTTATTTTCGCTGCAGAACTGATTGGTGTTGATGTGGTCTGCGACGGAAAGACCCTCGGAAAGATCACAGATGTCTTGGACTATCCGGGCAATTCTGTTTATGTTGTCGGCAATGCTAAGCGGAAGGATGCCTATATGATTCCTGCTGTAAAGGAATTTGTCCTATCTATCGATATTGCTAACAATGTGATGCAGGTAAAACTGATCGAGGGGATGCAAACCGATGAGAATTGATATTCTGACTTTATTTCCCGAGACGGTTGGAGATGTATTGTCTGAGAGCATTCTCGGTCGCGCCCAGGAGCGCGGATTTATCAAAATCGACACGCACCAAATCAGAGATTACACCACCAACAAGCAGATGCAGGTGGATGATTATCCCTATGGCGGCGGACGGGGCGCTGTGATGCAGGCTGACCCGCTGTATCGATGCTGGGAGGCTGTATGCAATCAGACAACTGGTCCTGTCCATACGATTTATCTTTCCCCCTGCGGGAAGACGTTCAAGCAGGAAGATGCGATCCGCCTGAGCAAACTGGAGAACATTATCTTTGTTTGTGGCCATTACGAGGGTATTGATCAACGCTTTATTGATGAATGTGTTGACGAGGAACTTTCTCTCGGCGACTTTGTGCTGACCGGCGGAGAAATTGCGGCAATGGCTATGACAGATGCGATCTGCCGCATGGTTCCCGGCGTGCTGGCGGATCCTGAGTGTTTTGAGGACGAAACCCATTTTAACGGCATGCTGGAATATCCCCAATACAGCCGTCCGGCTGTATGGCACGGGAGAGCAGTGCCGGAGATTCTTCTGTCTGGCAATCACCAGAAGGTTGCACAGTGGAGACGCAAGCAATCCATACGAAGAACCAGAGATCGCAGGCCGGATATGTATGCAAAGTTGAATTTGACCGGCAAACAGGATATGAAGCTTCTTCGGGAGATAGATGAAGAAGACGCTCAGATCACAACAACAGAAAACAAAAAGGCATAACCTTAAAGGTTATGCCTTTTGTTATTATCCAACAGGATTGTAGTTGACGACAACGCCCTGTGATGTCAAGGAGCTTGCGCTCTTGACCTTTGTTCCGTAAACATCTACCTGCATAAGCACGGGACAGCTGGTCAGGTCACTCAAGGACGAGAGGCTCTTATTGTATTCCATATTAACGACTCTTAAATAACGAAGCCCCTTCAGTGCGGCAAGCTTTTTAATGTTGTTGTGAGAACCGTTGATAGTGGCTAGCATGCTTTCTTTGCTCAATGTGGGAATCTCAGAAACGCTGTTATAGGCGAAGTTCAGCTGATCCAGCTTGACAAGGCCGGAGATAACAGAGATGCTGGAGATTTTGTTGTTGGAGATGTTCAGACTTGTCAAAGCAGTGCAGGTGCTCAAGCCGGAAATGCTTGCGATAGAATTATGGGAAAGATCCAACTCTTCCAATGCGACCAACGCTTCGATTCCGGTGATGTCGGTCAAACTGTTGTTACCTGCAATCAATTTCTTTATTCCAACGGCGGTGGAAATAGGGGAGAGAGATGTGATGTTGTTGTAGGAAACATCCAGATTGACTAAGGTTGTGAGCGTAGTCAGAGCGGACAGATCGTTGACTGCATTGTGCTGCAGGTTCAAGTCGGTAATGTTCTTCAGTCCGGACAAGGTAGAAATATCGCGAATGGAATTGTTGCGCAAATCCAGGTGGGTCAGATTGTAGATGGAGCCCAAACCGCTGGCGGTAGTGACACCACAATTGTCCAATGTCAGCTTTGCGAGGCTTGGCAGGCGACCGATAATGACCAATTCATCAGAAGTAACTGCGGTGTTTGTAATTTGTAGCTGTGTCAGATTAGATAACTCAGCGATGTTACTTAGCTGACCGCTAACGCCATTGCTGAGGGTAAGTGTCTGTAAATATGCCATATGCTTCAGATCAGCCAAGCTCTGTGCACCGCTGGGGACTTCGAACTCGGAAATCGTCCACAGATCATTGGTATACAGAACCTTAGAGGCATCAACAGACAATTTCTCTCTGATCGCTGTTTCGATAACATCGTCTACAAATTCAACGGGCTCAATGACGCCACCCACTGTGAAGCTGTAAATTGCAGTAGTACTGACAAGACCGTTGTCTGCAACAGAGATTGCATAGATGGTGTTTTCTCCGCCAACCAACGTGATGCCATCGTCATATTTATCCTTCTGTACAGAGGGGAATTCACCGCGGTTATTGGCATAAACGGTGCCTGAATCAGAAGTAAGGCTTACGGTAATATATTCGGTGTAGTAGGAACCGGTTATGGACGGGTCGGGAACGCACTTAGGCGCATCAGGCCGCATGGTCTCTATCTGACTCTTAATGTCCTCGTTCTTGATGTTATTAAGCATATTAACTGCGTCTAGCAGTTTATCCTGCTCAACATAGGTTTTGCAAAGGGCAACATACAAGTCAATGTCGCCGCCGTCAGCAATGGCTTTCGAAAGCGTATATTCAGCCTTTGTGTAGTTGCCGTCGGACTTGTACTGCTCAGCCAGTTCGATTGCTACATCATCATTGTCATCTGCCTGCTTGTAGGCTTGATTATAAAACCAAGTTGCGGCAGAGTGGTTGCCGTTTCTGTCAAAGCGGCGGGCAGTATTCAGAAGAATATCGCGAGTAAAGCCTCTGTCATAAACGAACAGATACCAAGCGGTGCAGGCGATGATCGCGATTGCAAGAAGTATAGGTAAAATAACACGAATTGCTCTTTTCATAATTCGCTCCGTTTCGCTAAATTCACACAATAATTATACTTCTTGCGCTAATGTGTGTCAAGTGAAAGAAAAATGCAAAGGCGGATTTGACAGGATTTGCCACATTTTTCGATAGAATATCGCTAGAATATAATTGGGTGATATTTATGAAAGGAAAAGTGATGGAATGTCTGCTGGCAATTTTGATGGGTGTCGTATTGCCTTCTTTAATCTTTATGGTTTTTGAATGCGTCGCAGCAAAAGAAGTGCCTGTAGAATCTACAGAGACAAACGCACAAATGGAAAGCGAGCAGGAAACTACACCGCTGCCGGAATACGAGGACAAGAAAATTCAGGTCCTGCTTGAAAACGGCACGACCTGCGAGTTTGAATTGGATGCATATGTTCTAGGTGTTGTATTGGGGGAAATGCCTGCGGATTTTGAGGTTGATGCGCTGAAAGCGCAGGCGGTTGTAGCAAGAACCTACGCATTAAAACGGAACACGACGGGAAAGAAACATTTAGATGGCGCAGTTTGTATGAATCCGGCCTGCTGTCAGGCGTACTGCTCCGCGGATACCTACTTAAAGCAGGGTGGCACATCATCATCGATTAACAAGGTACTCAGCGCTGTGGAGGACACTCGGGGGCTAGTACTAACTTATAACGGCAACCTGATCGAAGCCACTTACTTTTCTTGCTCCGGCGGCAAGACGGAAGATGCAGCTGCAGTTTGGGGAACGGACATACCGTACTTGCAGGCTGTTGACAGCCCCGGCGAGGAGGATGCGGATTATTATTCCGATACTGTCCAATATACCGCCAAGGAATTCGCGAATAGATTGGGGATTAAGGCATCGGGTTCACCATCGACCTGGTTAGGTACGGTGACTTATACGGAAGGTGACGGCGTTGACAATATGGTAATTGCCGGTAAAGTTTTTAAAGGCACGACCCTGCGAACTAAACTCGGGTTGCGCTCAACATCGTTTTCTATTAAAGCGGATGGTAACACAATCACGATTTCCACAAAGGGCTTCGGCCACAGAGTGGGGATGAGCCAATACGGAGCGGATGCAATGGCAGTTAAAGGAAGTACCTATCAGCAGATTTTGCTGCACTATTATCCGGGAACGGTGCTACAAATGCATACATAGAATTGACAAAGGGAGTTTTCTTTTGTAGAATAGGGGAAATGTTGAAAAAAGGGGGGACTACCTGTGCCAATTCAAATTCCTAACAATTTACCTGCTGCCGGAATCTTGCAGAATGAGAATATCTTCGTGATGCCGGAAGATCGGGCTGTTACACAGGATATTCGCCCTCTTGAAATCGTCGTGCTGAATCTTATGCCGACTAAGGTAGTGACGGAAACACAGCTGAGCCGCCTTTTAGGAAATACACCCTTGCAGGTGCGTGTTGAGCTGATGCATACAAAGTCCCATGTTGCAAAGAATGTTTCTGAGGAGCATTTGCTTACCTTCTATAAAACCTTTGACCAACTGAAGCATCGGAAGTTCGATGGTATGGTCATTACCGGCGCACCTGTTGAAAAAATGGATTTTGAGGATGTGGACTACTGGCCGGAGCTGTGTGAGATCATGCAGTGGAGCAAGACGAATGTTCACAGCACTTTCCACATTTGTTGGGGTGCGCAGGCCGGTCTTTATTATCACTACGGCGTCAATAAGCATCCCCTTGAAAATAAATTGTTTGGAGTCTTTGAACACACAAAGGATTATCCCCGGGCTATTTTGCTCCGAGGCTTTGATGACGCATTTTGGGTACCTCACTCCCGTCATACCACAGTGTTAAGAGAGGACATTGAGGCGGTTCCCGAGCTGAAGATCATTGCTTCGTCCAAGGAAGCCGGAGTTTATGCTGTGATGAACAAGGAAGGCCGCCATATTTTTGTTACCGGCCACTCTGAATACGATCCTGATACACTTGCAACAGAGTACTTCCGGGACAAAAACCAGAGTCTGCCAATTGAAGTGCCTAAGAACTACTACCCGAATGACGATGATACACAGCCGCCCATTGTGCGCTGGAGAAGCCATGCAAACCTGCTTTTCTCCAATTGGTTGAACTATTTTGTCTATCAAACGACCCCTTACGATATTGCAAATGTGGGCAAATGACACAAAACGCGCTTGATTTAACGCTCAAGCGCGTTTTTCTTATTGACAAAAACTGGAACTGTATGTATAATTGCTTCATAAGAAGTTAGCATATGCTAACTAGCGGAGGTACATAGATGACATTGAAGGAATTGAAAGTTGGCCAAAGTGGCACCATCGCAAATGTAGCAGGTGAGGGTGCGTTGCGGCTCCGTCTGCTTGATATGGGACTGATTCCCGGTACTAAGGTCCGACTGCAGAAGGTTGCGCCTTTGGGTGATCCGATCCAGATTCTTGTTCGTGGGTATGAATTGACGATCCGCCTTGAGGACGCGAACAAGATTACGCTGGGGGAGGTTGAATGATGAAATTTGCTTTGATTGGAAATCAGAATTGCGGTAAAACCACCCTCTTTAATGCGCTGACCGGTGCGAATCAGCATGTAGGTAATTTTCCCGGCGTGACGGTTGACCAGAAGGCGGGCACGATCCGCAATACAGAACATATTGTTGTTGATCTTCCCGGTATATATTCCATTCGGCCGTATTCTCAGGAGGAGATAATTACACGGGATTTTCTGTTTAAGGAAAGACCGGATGCAATCATTAATATTCTGGATGCAACCAACATTGAAAGAAACCTCTATCTAACGCTGCAGCTGTTAACTCTTCGAATCCCGATGGTTGTTGCACTGAATATGATGGATGAGCTTGTTGGCAACGGCGGCAGCGTGGATGTTAAGAAAATGATGGTGGCACTTGGTGTGCCCGTTGTTCCTATCAGTGCCGTGAAGAATCACGGTGTTGCTGAATTGGTGGATACACTTCTGGAAACGGCAAAGGAAAAGCGTATTCCGGCGATTATGGACTTTTGCCCTGACGGTCCGGTGCATCGTTGTATTCATGCAGTTAGCCACATTATTGAGGACCATGCTAATAATGTGGACATTTCAAGACGCTTTTGTGCGATGAAGCTGATCGAGGGTGAACAGGAGTTCTACGATATGCTTCAGTTAAGCGGCAACGAAGCGGAACTGATCGAGCACGCTGTTATTGAAATGGAGCATGATAGAGGGTTGGATCGAAATGCGGCCCTTGCGGATATGCGATATAACTTTATTGAACAGGTGTGTCAGGATTGTGTGATCAAAGCGAAGGAAAGCAAGGAACACCTCAGAAGTGTGCAAATCGATAAGGTGCTTACAAACCGCTTCCTTGCGATCCCGCTTTTTGTGGCCATTATGGGCCTGATCTTTTACCTTACATTTAATTTGTTTGGTGCTTGGCTGTCTGACTTGTTGACTTATGCCATTGACGGGCTCACAATACTGGCTGATAACCTTTTATCGGCTTATAATTTGAACCCGATCGTACACAGCTTGATCATAGACGGTGTGTTTGCCGGTGTTGGCAGCGTTTTGAGCTTCCTGCCGGTGATTATGGTGTTGTTCTTCTTCCTGTCTATTCTGGAGGATTCCGGATATATGGCTCGCGTTGCTTTTGTGATGGATAAGCTGCTCAGAAAGATCGGCCTGTCCGGCAGAAGTTTTGTTCCGATGCTTATTGGCTTCGGCTGTACTGTTCCCGGCATCATGGCAACCAGAACGCTATCGTCTAATCGCGACAGAAAGATGACGATTTTGCTCACGCCCTATATGAGCTGCTCGGCTAAGATCCCCATTTACGCGGTGTTCGCAGCAGCGTTCTTCCCGGGAAATGAGCTGCCGGTTATGATTGTTCTGTATTTTGGCGGTATGCTTGTTGGTGTGCTGATGGCGCTTGTGTTGAAGAATACTGCATTTCGTGGCAATCCCGTTCCGTTTGTTATGGAACTGCCCAATTACCGCCTGCCGTCTGCAAGAAGCGTGATGCTGCTGATGTGGGAAAAGGCCAAGGACTTCCTGCAACGCGCATTTTCAGTCATCTTTGTTGCAACTGTCCTGATTTGGTTCCTGCAGACCTTTGATTTGCGGTTGAATGTAGTTTCTGACAGCGCAAACAGCGCTTTGGCTATGATCGGCCGTTGGATCGCCCCCGTGTTTGCACCGCTTGGCTTTGGCGATTGGCGAATGGTGACCGCATTGGTGTCCGGATTTACTGCGAAAGAGGCGGTGGTCAGCACCTTTGGCGTGATTTTGGGTGTTGGTTCAGAACAGCTGACAACCGCCCTGCATAGCTTGTTCACGACTGAATCCGCTTGCAGCTTCTTGGCATTCTGCTTGCTTTATACGCCTTGTGTTGCGGCTGTAGCAGCAATTCGCAGGGAATTGAATTCCGGCTGGAAGGCTCTGGGTGTTGTCGTCTTGCAGTGCCTGATCGCTTGGATCGTTGCGTTTGTCGTATATCGTGTGGGGGTGCTTCTATGAGTTGGCTTGATATTGCGCTGATCGTACTGGTTCTTGGTTATTGCGCATATGTCCTCTTTTCAAAAAAGAAAAGCGGTTGCTGCGGAAACTGTAGCGGCTGCAAAGGCTGTAAAAACAAGTAATACATAAGACGGTGAAGCTTTTGGGTTTCACCGTCTTTTTTATAAAAGAATTATCGAATGCATTGAAATACAGGCGCAAATATGGTATACTCTTCCAATAGAAATGAGGTGCATTATGGATACGATCATTGAATTATTATCCCAGGAATTGAAGCAAAAAAGTGAATATATTCAAAATGTAGTCAACCTGTTGGATGAAGGCAATACCATCCCGTTTATTGCTCGTTACAGGAAGGAAATGCATGGCAGTATGGATGATACGACCCTCCGCAATTTGGAGAGTCGTCTGACCTATCTGCGCAATCTGCAGGAACGGAGAGAAGAGGTAATTAAATCCATCGACTCGCAGGGTAAGCTGACGGATGAACTATCAGCTGCGATCGCTGCAGCTAAGACGCTGGCTGAAGTGGAAGACCTTTACCGCCCATATAAGCAAAAGCGTCGCACCCGTGCAACGGTTGCAAAGGAAAAGGGTCTGGAGCCTCTGGCGCTGGCACTTTTTGAACAAACTGGGGAAGATCCCAATGCTTTGGCGCAGGAATATATTGATCCGGAAAAGGGCGTAGAAACGCTTGAAGATGCCCTTGCCGGAGCATCCGATATTATTGCGGAGATGATCTCTGACGATGCAGATATTCGCAAGGCGCTCCGCGTGAAGATGGAACAAAAGGCTATCGTTACTGTGCAGGCCACAGACACCGAGGCGGAAAGCGTCTATTCTCTGTATTACAATTTCAGCGCACCGGTTACCCGCTTGCAGAATCACCAGATCCTTGCAATCAACCGCGGTGAGAAGGAAGGTTTTCTGAAGGTTTCTGCCGGCCTTCCCGGCGTAGAGGGACAGGCGCTTGTTTGTCGTATGTCGTTGAAGCCGACAATGTGGGTTTCTGCATTTGTTAAGGCGGCTGCGGAGGATGCCTTTGACCGGTTGATCGCACCTAGCGTGGAACGGGAGCTTCGCAACACGCTTACTGACCGGGCATCAGAATCTGCAATTGCAAACTTCGCGCTGAATTTAAAGCCTCTCTTGATGCAGCGGCCTGTGAAGGGTTTTGTTACTATGGGATTAGACCCCGGATACAGAAACGGATGCAAGGTGGCTGTCGTGGATGCGACCGGCCGTGTTCTGGATACAGGCGTTGTTTATCCCACATTTTCTGAGCAGAAGAAAGAAGCGGCGATCGCACAACTTTCCAAAATGATCAGGAAACATGGTGTAAAGCATATTGCCATCGGCAACGGCACAGCGTCCCGGGAAACAGAAATGATGACCGTAGAAATGCTGAAAAACCTGCCGGACGTAAGTTATATGATCGTCAATGAAGCCGGCGCTTCTGTATATTCTGCGTCCAAATTGGCCGCGGAAGAGTTCCCGGAATATGATGTAAACCTGCGTTCTGCTGTTTCAATCGCTCGTCGTTTGCAGGATCCGCTTGCAGAGCTTGTGAAGATCGATCCGAAGTCCATCGGTGTTGGCCAGTATCAGCACGATTGTCCGCAAAAACAGCTGGACGAAGCCTTGGGTGGCGTTGTTGAGGATTGCGTTAATGCTGTAGGTGTGGATGCCAATACGGCGTCGATGAGCCTTTTGCAGCAGGTTTCCGGCTTAAATAGCGCCATGGCGAAGAATGTGGTAGCCTATCGCGAAGAGAACGGCCCGTTTACTGCCCGTAGCCAGCTGCTCAAAGTTCCTAAGTTAGGACCGAAGGCATACCAACAGTGTGCAGGCTTCCTGCGTGTACCTGAGAGCAAGGAAGTGATGGACAACACCGGTGTTCACCCGGAGGCTTATAAGGCAGCAGAGGCGCTTCTGAGCCTTTGTGACTATACGAAGAAGGATGTTGCAGCCGGAAACCTGTCCGAACTGCAAAGTCGTCTCGACGCGTTTGGCATAGAAGCTGCGGCAGCGCAATGCGGAGTTGGTGTCCCGACTCTGCAGGATGTTGTGAAGGAATTGCTGAAGCCGGGCCGTGATCCCCGTGACGAACTACCTGCGCCTATTTTACGCACGGATGTTCTTGAGCTGAAGGACCTGAAGCCCGGAATGGTTCTTTCCGGAACGGTTCGTAATGTGATCGACTTTGGCGTTTTTGTTGATATTGGTGTCCATCAGGACGGACTTGTGCATATATCTCAGGTTTGCAACAGAAAACTTCGCCACCCGTCAGAAGTTGTTCAGGTTGGCGATGTGGTCAAGGTCGCTGTTCTGGAAGTTGACGAAAAACGCAAACGCATTGGTTTAACAATGAGAAATATCCCTAAAGAAATGTAATTTAATAAAAGGAGGATAAAATCCAGTGGACAAATTTTTTAAAATCTCTGAACGTGGCTCGAACGTCAAAACGGAAATCATTGCCGGTTTGACTACATTCTTCGCAATGGCCTACATCATTATTGTCAATCCCGATCAGGTTGTGGGATTCAGTTATGATGTGCCCGGCGTGCCCCAAATTTGGAATGCAGTTTACATTGCATCTATTTTGGTTGCGGTCATCGGCACGCTTCTGATGGCGCTTTATGCTAGAATGCCCTTTGCACAGGCGTGCGGTATGGGTCTGAATTCGTTTTTCTTTGTATCATTTATTTTGCCTGCAGTGATCTCGGGCGGTGATGCGATTAGAGGTTATCAATCCGGTTTGGTCATCATTCTGGTTTCCGGCCTGCTGTTCTTGATCCTGTCTATCACCAAACTGCGCTCCAAAATTGCCCGCGCACTGCCTGATTGTCTGAAAAAAGCAATTCCTGCCGGTATCGGCTTGTTTATTGCATTTATCGGATTCCAGAATGTGGGCATTATTCAGCCTAACCAGTACACTTTGGTACAGTTTAACGATTTCCACGGCTCTATTGCAAACGGTACTTTTATTCAGGATTCCTTGCCTGCACTGTTGGCATTGGCTGGTTTGCTGATTATTGCCGTGCTTGAAAAGCGCAAGGTCAAGGGCTCTGTGCTGATTACAATTATTGCTGTTACAGTTGCATATTACCTGATTACCCAAACAGTTCCTGCCTTTGATTTTAGCCAGATCGGTCAGTCTTTCAAGGATTTTGCCAGCATCGGTGTCACCGGCGTGTTCCACGCAGATGCCTGGAAAGATGCATTTACCGGCGAAGCCATTGGCGGTGTATTGTCTGCAATTATGCTGATCATTACCTTCTGCCTTGTTGATATGTTTGATACTATTGGCACACTGTATGGCGCAGCATCCCAGGCGAACCTGTTGGATGAAAATGGCGATCCTGTTGATGTGGACAAGTGTATGACCTGTGACTCCGTTGGTACCGCTGTGGGCGCTGTTTTGGGCACCTCCACCTGCACCACATTTGTGGAGTCTGCTACCGGTGTCGCTGCAGGCGGTCGTACCGGCCTTTCCAGCGTTGTTACCGCTTTGTGCTTTGCTGTTTGCCTGTTCCTGTCCCCGTTGGCTTCCTTGGTGCCTTCCTGCGCAACTGCGCCTGCTCTGATTTGGGTTGGCGTTCTGATGCTGAAGGGCTTCGCAAAGGTCAATATGCAGGATGTTCGTTCTGCAGTGCCGGCTTTCCTCGCGCTGATTATGATGCCCTTGACTTACTCCATTTCTAACGGTATTGGCATCGGCAGCATTGCCTATTTGATCATCACTCTGGTTGCTGGTGAGTACAAGAAGAAGGACATTCCTGTAACAATTATTGCTTTGCTGTTTGTCCTGCGTTACTGCCTGATTACAATGTAAAAACCTACTTGAAGCGGTGCAATGCGTTGCACCGCTTCTTGTCTGATATGGTCAGATAATACTTGACTTTTTCTGATTTCGGTGTATACTAAATACAGAACAAAATACCTATGACACTTTTCGGAAAAACTTATTTAACCGAAAAGCAGAGGACTCTCTGGAGAACACATTGAGTTGTGTGCCGAAGGTGCAAGGCGCAAGCCGAATCTCTCAGGCAAACGGACGGAGATGCTATAAATGTAAGTTTGTAGTATGCGTTGAGCAGGCGGTCTTCTGGGACTGTCTGTTTGTTTTTTATTTCACAGAAAGAAGGATTTCAATATGCTTACTAAAACCTTGGATTCTATCGGCTTTGTTTCACAGTTCGACAGTGAAGTCGCTGAAATGATGGGTCGGGAGCTGGTGCGTCAGCAGGATGGTCTGGAACTGATCGCATCCGAGAACTTTGCTTCTCCTGCTGTTATCGCAGCTATGGGTTCTGTATTGACCAACAAATACGCTGAGGGTCTTCCCGGCAAGCGTTACTATGGCGGTTGCCAGCATGTTGATGAGTTGGAGAGTTTGTGTATTGAGCGCGCAAAGACTCTGTTTGGTGCTGAGTTTGCCAATGTGCAGCCTCACTCCGGCGCGCAGGCCAATATGGCTGTTGAGCTGGCATTTCTGAATCCCGGTGATACCCTGATGGGTATGAGCCTTGCAAACGGTGGCCACCTGTCTCATGGCAGCCCTGCAAACATTTCCGGTAAGTACTACAATGTGGTTTCCTACGATGTTAACCACGAGACCGGCCTGATCGACTACGATCAGATTCGCGATATGGCTAAGGCTTGCCAGCCTAAGATGATTATTGCCGGCGCCTCTGCTTACCCCAGAGCTATTGATTTCAAGATCTTTGCGGATATTGCTCACGAGGTTGGCGCAGTGCTGATGGTGGATATGGCGCATATTGCAGGTCTGGTTGCCGGCGGCGCCCATCAGAACCCCGTTCCTTACGCGGATATCGTTACCACAACCACGCATAAGACCCTCCGTGGTCCTCGCGGCGGCTTGATCCTTGCTAAGGAAGAGTTTGCCAAGAAGCTGAACTCCGCCGTGTTCCCCGGCACACAGGGCGGTCCTCTGGAGCATGTGATCGCAGCAAAGGCTATCTGCTTCAAGGAAGCAATGGCACCTGAGTTCAAGACCTATGCTGCAAATATCGTAAGCAACGCTAAGGTTATGGCTGAGGCTCTGCTGGAGGAAGGCTTTGATCTGGTTACCGGCGGTACCGACAACCACCTGATGCTGGCAGACCTGCGTCCCATGAACATTACCGGTAAGGAACTGCAGACCCGTTGCGATGCTAACCACATCACTTTGAATAAGAACGCAATCCCCAACGCCCCCGAGAAGCCTGCTGTTACCAGCGGCGTGCGTATCGGTACGGCTGCCGTTACCACCAGAGGCTTGGGCGCTGAGGAAATGAAGAAGATCGCCCACTGTATTGCATTGACCGCCCGTGATTTCGAAGGCACTGCCAAAGAAGTTCACGAGACCGTATCTGCGATCTGCGAGCAATTCCCTTTGTACAAATAATAGCAAAAGGAGCAACCGAAAGGTTGCTCCTTTTTTATTTTTCATATATAAGTGTTTCGGGATGCGAAAATTCCAAAATGACATTCTTGCTCGGATTGGTCAACAGGGAGAGAATGCCTGGCTCTTTTGTTCCCATTCTTGTATCCATAACCAGTTTTCGGTAAGGCTTAAAGCCAAACTTCTCTTGAACACGCTTCGATTGGACATTAAACAGGTAATATCCACAGGTCAGAAAATCAAGACCGAGCGTATTGAACAGATAATCAATAACTGCATTGACTGCTTCGGGCATAAGGCCTTGTCCCCAGTAGTCTTTACTTAACACATAACCAATTTCTCTGCCGCGGTAGTTGTAAAATTCTGTTAGCCTATCCTCTAATCCGTACTCCTTAACACCCAGAGAGCCGATAACCTTGCCGCTGGATTTTAGGCAAATTGCAAAATCGTGATCACCTTCGATAAACATATCCAGTATTTTCTTTGTTTCCTCAATGGACTCGTGATGATGCCAACCGGCCATTTCGCCAACACCTTCGACCGATGCATATTCGTAAAAATCCTGCAGATCTGTCTGCTGAAATGCACGCAATATTAACCGCTCGGTTTCAATGATCGTTCCGCCGATTTTAAATTCTGCGTTCATGGCGATGCTCCTTTCTGTTTTCTATATATCATAGCACAGAATAAGGAAATGTATAGTAGTTTCTGTGTGAGATGAGGGGAATCGAGATAATCAATGTAGCCACCAGTTTGCGAACTGGTGTCAGCAACAGTCCACCGGACTGTTGCATTTCAGTTTGTTCGATTCCCCTCATCTAAATACCAAGACCAAATAAAATGACCACCCAAATGGGTGGTCATTTTATTTGGTGACAGTTGATAATAATGATACGGTTTCGTATGGTTGCATTAGGGTTGCATTGGAGCTGCAACCCTCGGTGAGAAAAATGCAACCCCCGTAAAAGGAGTTAGACAAATTGGAATTTGACTATCTGTTTATATGTTGTTATGGAAATAGTACAAGACTTGAGTTTGAGTATCGAACAAGTAAATATTGTACCTTACAAGGGAAGTATATCCATCGCTCCATGTATGTTCTTCAGAATCAATATAAAAATAATCTTCTGCATCAATGATTTCTCGGTCAAAGTCATAGTTTGCAACAACTTTGCTCGAAGGTTCACTGTTCTTGATTGTTTCAATCCATCCCTCAAAATCATCCAAATGTGTGTTAATTAGAGCAAAATCGGTTTCCTGTACTTTGTTCAAGTACTGATTCTCCGTAGCATTTGCAGAGGTGAAATAATATTTTGCGTAATCGGTATAATCCTGAAATCCCCCTGATGTAAAGAATTCCTTCTTTTCATATTCACCTAATGAAGCAATTACTTTATCTTCTGGTACTGCACAAGAACTAATTGACAATAAGAGTAAGATGCAAACAAGAACCACTGCAATTTTCTTTTTCATAAGAAATCCTCCTTTGTCTAATTCAAGCTATTCGTACTGGCGCGGGAGCGCCAAAGGCTCCCTTGTGTAAAGGGAGCTGTCAGCCGAACAGGCTGACTGAGGGATTGTCTTACAGCATTTCGATTTCGCCGAAACGCTGCAATAGAACAAGTGCCTACTGCACAATCCCTCCGTCACGGCTTTGCCGTGCCACCTCCCTTTACACAAGGGAGGCTTTGGTGCGGTGTGTAACTGTTAGACAAATTCAAGTTTGTCTAACTAATTATAACATAGTTAGGTGAGAATTCAATATTCAAAAATAAGACCGACCATGCAGATACTTCTCGTATCAAAATGATCGGTCTTATATGGTGGAGATGAGGGGAATCGAGATAATCAATGTAGCCACCAGTGTTCGCACTGGTGTCAGCAACAGTCCACCGGACTGTTGCATTTATGTTTGTTCGATTTCCCGTCATCTAAATACCAAGACCAAATAAAATGACCACCCAAAAGGGTGGTCATTTTATTTGGTGGAGATGAGGGGAATCGAACCCCTGTCCGAAAGCAACTTGGAAGGACTTTCTCCGGGCGCAGTTTGTTATTTACATTCCCTTATTCCGCCGAGAACAAACACCCTGCGGAACTTGGTAGGTTCATTATGCGTGGTGCGGTCAAAGCTTTGCACACGCACGGTCTCCACTCAGATCACACCCGAGCCCGGCTCGTGGACCTTCCGGGACGGATGGGCGCCTAATTAGGCAGCCAGAGCAACAGTTTTGTTGTCAGTTAAATTTAAAAGTTACCCATTTTATCGTGGTTAGGTGCCACGGCCCGCTTATCCAGCCTCACTACCCCCGTCGAAACCAGTACATCCCCGTTTCTAGGTTATGAGAATGGATGCGGTGGGATGGGTTTCATCCCACCGTTATTGTTTTTAGAATCTGCCGTAAGGATCGGGAAGCTTGTTGGGTTCGGGATAGGCCTCGCCGTGGGTGTCTACGGTGATAGAAGCGATCTTCTGTTCCTCAACGGGACGATCCTGCATACCGGTTTTGGTAGATGCGATGGCGTCAACAACATCCAAACCGGAAGTTACCTTACCAAAGGCAGCATACTGACCGTCCAGATGCTTGGCATCCTGATGCATAATGAAGAACTGAGAGCCGGCGGAGTTAGGGCTGGAGGAACGTGCCATAGACAGCACGCCGCGCTTGTGCCGCAGTTCGTTCTTAACACCGTTAAAGAAGAACTCACCCTTGATGCAGTAGCCGGGGCCACCCATACCGGTGCCTTCGGGGCAACCGCCCTGAATCATAAAGCCGGGGATGACGCGGTGGAAGATCAAGCCGTCATAGTAGTTATGATTAGCAAGATCAATGAAGTTATACACGCTCTGGGGTGCGATTTCGGGGTAGAGTTCGCCCTCGATAACGCCGCCGTTTTCCATTGTGATTTTAAAAGTAGGATTCATTTTAATATCTCTCCTTCATTGCGCGGTCGATTTGACGCTTTGCATCTCGTTCAGCCGCAGATTGTCGTTTGTCGTACAGTTTTTTGCCTTTGCACAGGCCAATTTTAACTTTCACAAGGCTACCCTTGAGATAAACAGACAGGGGAATGATGGAATATCCGTCCTGTTTCACTTTACCGAACAGACGCATAATCTCCCGTTTGTGCATAAGCAGTCTACGGGGGCGTCTGGGATCGGGGTTAAAGCGGTTGCCTTGCTCGTAGGGGGAGATGTGCATCTGGTTCACAAGCAGTTCGCCGTCTTTGATGCCACACCAGGCGTCCTTCAAATTCAGCGTGCCTGCACGGATAGATTTCACTTCCGTACCGCATAACTCGATGCCAGCCTCGAATTCTTCTTCAATGAAGTATTCGTGTCGGGCTTCCCGATTGGTGGCCATTATTTTTACGCTTTGTTTTTCCAGAATTCACACCTCCTTTTCCTAAATTCAATAGGTATTATACCACGGTTGTCAAGTTATCCAAACAAAAAATCCTCGAAAGCCGCAATTGTATCAAAATGGAAGTCGCATATGGATATCATTTCCTCATCAATTTCCGGGACACCAAGTCCGTTCCAGCCAGCATAGGCAACCTTGACACCCAAGGGTGCGGCCATTTTGCAGGACAGTTTCATATCGTCCACCACCAGAATTTCGTCGGCAGAAAGACCAAAACGCTTCATAATATCCTGCAGGGGATAGGGGTTTGGTTTGCGTTGATTTTCCGGCCGTTCAAAGCCGTATATGGCATCGGGATCGATATCGAAGTGTGCGCGATAGTCCCGGAGGATGTTGTCTTCCCGGGAGTGAGATACAACACAGATAAGACCGCCTTCTTCTTTTTGTCGATGTAAGACATCACCGATGCCGGGGTAGGGGTCGGGCGTGTGGCTGAGAACATATTCCATCCACATATCGTGCTCCTGCGCCAATTCCTCGTCAGTATAACTGTATCGCATACGGCACAGTTCCACAAAGCCGTAGTGATGGCAGTCCCGCACATAATCTGCAAAGGATATATCTTCACCGGGACGAAAAATGTTCAGCCCATATAGAAAATAGGGATAACTCATTGTCTTCATAGTTTGAACCACCGTATCATCGTGGTCAAGTACCAAGCAAGGATATTTTAACATAGTGCATTCTCTTTCTTTTTTGAATCTTTTATTTCATTATAACAAAAGGGCAGGGAAGTGGCAACAAAAAATTCCTCTTGCCAAATTAGAACAAATGTACTATAATAAACTTGAAAAGAGGTGAGTGCAGTGGAGCAAATCAATTCTCCCGTGGATGTAATTTCTGTGTGCAGCGCCAATGGGGATATTCGTCCGCTGCGCTTGCGAATGGAAACAGAAGACCACCGTCTGCTGCGGATTGATATTGACGAAATTATCAGCAGCAAAGCGATCCAGTATGTGGGTATCGAGGCACAGATTTTTCTGTGCCGGGCAACTGTGGAGGCGAAAGAATGGTTGTTTGAACTGAAATACACCATTCGTAGCCACAACTGGTGCTTACTCAGAAGGGTGTATTGATATGGCCAGACGAATCATTTTCCATGTGGATGCCAATAGCGCCTTTCTATCCTGGACGGCAGCCCACCGGGTGAAAGTGTTGGGAGAAACTGTGGACTTACGGGATGTGCCGTCAGTTATCGCAGGAGATAAAGCGTCCCGGCACAGTATCATTTTAGCCAAAAGCGCGCCGGCAAAAAAGTACGGCATCCAAACCGGAGAACCCTTGTTCCAAGCTCTGGAAAAATGCCCGGACCTAATTGTGGCGCCGCCGGATTATGAGCTGTATGTGGAAGCGTCCAGGCATTTCGTGGAGGTGCTGCGCCAGTTCAGTCCACAGGTGGAGCAATATTCTATCGACGAAGCTTGGGTGGATATGACGGGAACCCAGCGTATTTACGGCGATCCACGGTTGGCCGCAGAGCAGATGCGTGAGCGGATATGGAACGAACTGGGTTTTACGGTGAATGTGGGCATCTCTACCAACAAATTGCTTGCCAAAATGGCAGGTGATTTTGAAAAGCCGAACAAAGTGCATACGCTGTATCCCGAGGAAATGGAAACGAAAATGTGGCCGCTTCCTGTGAGGGATCTGTTTTTGGTGGGTGCAGCCACGGAGCAAAAGCTGAAAGCCTTTGGCATATATACAATCGGTGATTTGGCGAAAGCCGATGTGTCAGTTGTTCGCAAACGGTTGGGTAAGCACGGCGAGACCATTTGGCATTTTGCCAACGGGCGCAATGCAGATATGGTTACGCCGGAACAGGCGGAAAATAAGGGCTACGGAAACTCAATTACCACTGCCAAAGATGTGGTAAGCAGGGAAGAGGCCCACCGGGTTTTGCTAAGTCTTTGTGAAACGGTGGCTATGCGGATGCGAAAGGACGGACAATACGGCAGTTGCATTGCCATCCATCTGCGTACCTGTGATTTTAAGCATTACTCTCATCAGCGGCTTCTTTCTGATGCCACCAATGTTACCTCTACAATCTTTGAGGAGGCATGCAAAGCTTTTGACGAGGGTTGGGACGGACAGCCCGTGCGTCAATTGGGCGTGCAGGTCACAAGGCTGGCAAAGGAATCTTATCAGCAATATGATTTCCTGTCCGGTATGAGCCCGGTTCAATATGAGAAGAAATTGCGATTGGATGAAACGGTAGATTCTCTTCGGGATAAATTTGGGGAGGATATTATCGTTCGGGCGAAGTTTTCTCAGGATACCCAGTCCCATATGGCAGGCGGTTTAAGCAAAGCCCGTCGCACAGGTGTTACAAAGCCGGTACCTAAGGAATTTTGACTGGAAAGTGGAAAAAGATTCTGCTATAATGAAAACAGAAATCTTTGGAGGTCGGGTCAAATGAGCATTGTTACATTTTATCGGGGACATCCCAATCCGCCTAAAACCACACAAGGCGCCCATTTGGGTGCCAATGCCATCATTACCTGTAACGGCAAACTTTTGCTGGAAAAGCGTCGGGACAGCGACACCTGGGGATTGGTTGGCGGTGGTGTCAAAAAACAGGAAACGGAATTGCAGGCCATTACCCGGGAAATATATGAGGAACTGGGTTTGCGTGTTCCCAAAACAGCCTTTGAAAAATTGGCTGTCTATGGAGAGCCGGGACGAATTGCCGCATACCAAGATGGCAGCGCTTGGCGCATGGTGATTGTGGTGTTTCGTTTGGAATTGGAAGAAGAACCCAAAATGGCAATCAGCAGCGAATCAAAAGAACTGCGCTTTTTCGCAAAGGAAGAATTGAAAGATATTGAAATCGTTGTAACCCACAGCGATATTGTGGAAGACTGGTTTATCAATCAATAAAAATACCCCACACCAATTTGGTGTGGGGTATTATCATAAGGCTTATTTTGTGAAGGCAACCAACTTGTCAGCGTCCAGCTTGTCGTAACCAGCAATAAAGCCAGCCAGCTCGGTGGCAATCTTCTTGGCACCGCCAACAGAGTTGCTTTCAATGTTCAGGGGCAGCAGGGGATCGTGGAGGGACAGACGCAGCAGGAACCAACCGTTGCCGTGGTTCTCGTCCAGATTCACGCGAACACCCTCGAAGTTGCTGGGAGCAAGGCTCCAGCCTTCCTGCTTTGCGGCGTAGGCGGTCAGATCGTCAATGACCTGCTGACCGTAGGCCTTAAAGTCGTCCAACAGGATGTTCATTCTGAATTCAACGCTCTCGGCAGGCTCTTCCAAGCTGTCGATCAGAGAAGCCAAAGTGTAGCCTTCCTTCTTGCCGCGAGCCAGCTCGATGAGGAGCTTGGTCACCAGATATGCACCATCGTCAAGGAAGTAGTTTTCCTTCAATGCACCATGGCCGGAGGTCTCAATAGCCAGCTGGCTGTCCTGACCGTTGTTGTTAAGACGAATGGATTCGTTAATAACATTACGGTAGCCGCGCTTGAATCTGTGGTGAACACCGCCCTTTTCCTCGATAAACTTGGCAAGGCCGGTGGAGGTGATGGAGTCGGTAACGATGGTGGTGCCGGGATGCTCACGAAGCAGGATCGCGGACAGCATTGCGATGATGCGGTTTCTGTTCAGCTCACTGCCGTCCGCCAGAACTGCGCCGGCGCGGTCAACGTCAGTGTCAAAGATGATACCAAGATCAGCCTTAGCCAGATTGACGGATTCAATGATGGCTTCCATAGCGGTCTTGTCTTCGGGATTGGGAATGTGGTTGGGGAAACTGCCGTCGGGATCTAGGTAGCGGCTGCCTTCGGTGTTAGCACCCAGAGGCTTCAGCACCTTGTCAACATAGAAGCCGCCGGCACCGTTACCGGCATCCACAACGATTCTGAAGCCATCAAGAGGCTTTTCGGTGCCGGTAGCGGCACGAATCTTGTCAGCTAGGATCTTGGCATATGTATCCATAAACTCGCCGTCGATCAGCTTGCCTATGGGCAGGCCGGTAGATGCGTCGCTGCCGGCGAAGGTCAGGATCTGCTTGATGTCGCCCTTTTCCAAACCGCCGTCACGGGTGAAGAACTTAAAGCCGTTGCGATTGAAGGGCAGGTGGCTGGCGGTAATCATAACCGTGCCGTCAAACTCATAACCTTCAGTAATGGTTGCCATAAACATAGCGGGGGTGCTTGCCATACCGAAATTGGTAACAACGATGCCCTGCTCAACCATAGCCTCGCAGATCCAGCCGCACAGAGTCTCGCCGGACAGACGGGAATCGCGGCCAACTGCAACGCGCAGGTTATCTTTCTTGCCGGTTTTTTCAACCAACCACAGAGCAAAGCCTCTGCCGATGTCGCGGCAAGCGCTTTCTGTCAAATTAATGTGCTGTCCCTCGATGCCTTCAAGGGCAACACCGCGAATATCGCTGCCATTTTGCAATTTGCTGTAATCCATTTATAATTCCTCCACAATATTAAATATTATTTGCAGTCATTATACAATATTTCAACTGAATAATCAACGATTATATATGGCGCAAGGTTATGTAAGTTAAAATAAGTTATTTTACACAAAAATTTCATTATATTTTGTGCTATTGTGAATATTGTATCTATCAGTAAAATGTGCTAATATATTGTCAACAGGCATATTGTGGGTGGGCAAAGAGGTTTAGCCACAATATCTTGGTATTAAAGGGCATCCAAATACTGGCTG
>JAZLCU010000079.1:0-2232 GCA_045614325.1 Faecousia sp.
CGTTGCCCACCGACCGCGGCACTCAAAGGCCCTGCCCTGCATCTGCCGTCAGGCAGCGGGCAGGGCCTTTGACCCAACGAGCTACGCTCGTCGATCTCATAACTCAGAGTGATAGCTGCGAAGCATGCTATCGCAACCAAAAAAGAACACCACCCTGACGGGTGGTGTTCTTTTTTGGTTGCGGAGGCAGGACTCGAACCTACGACCTCCGGGTTATGAGCAATTAAATCGGTACGAGAAAAGGCCAAGAAACCCAACAAAAACCGGGGCTTCTTTTCTGTTCGCGCCGACCAGACGCCGACCGTGGGCTCAAAACAGGTCTTCGCAAAGATAACGGCAACTCCCTTCGTTAATCCCTGTCTCCCCGTTTCCCGGGGAAGTTCCCACAGCAAGAAACAACCCTTGGGGAAGTTTCTGCTCCATAACTACCGACACAAGGCTCAGTGGAACAGTAAACCTGCTGAAAAGTTCCCCAGTTCCCGTAAAAAATTGGCTGCTCCTGAATCTAAAGGAACAGCCAACTGATTTTGGAAGATAGCACTTCCCTCATTCCGGGATAGAAAAACCTCTTTCCAGACTGGCAATTATTTGTCCGAGAACTCCCAGAGAACTTCACGGACGATCTCACTAACGGTGGGATGGGGGAAGATAATTTGACGGGCATCGTTAACACGCAACTGGGTTTCCAACATCTGTGCGCCGCCCCAAATCATCTCGCCTGCGTAGGCACCAATCAGGTGGATGCCCAAAATCAAGCGGGTCTTTTTGTCCACGATGATTTTGCACAGACCATCTGCGCCCTCATTCTCCGCCACAAAGCGGCCGGAGTACATCATAGACAGCTTTTTGATTTCGACTTCTCTACCCTTTTCCTTGCACTCCTGCTCGGTCAAGCCAACAGATGCGACTTCAGGCATCGTGTAGATCACAGAGGGATTTGCGTGGTAGCGCATATAATCCTTCTTGCCAAGGATGGTATTAACGGCAACCTCTGCCTCACGGTATGCGGTGTGGGCCAGCATATGGTGACCGTTTACATCGCCGATAGCATACACATCAGGCACATTCGTCCGGCACATAGCATCCGTAACAATACCAGGTCGATCGGTCTTTACACCTATGGTTTCCAAGCCGATGTTCATGTAGTTGGCACGGCGACCAATAGACAGCAACACCTTATTTGCCTCAATAACCTTTTGTGCTCCGTCAGGTGCTTTTACATATACCTTACCGGGTTCAACCTTCTCACAAGCGTGACCCAGCAGGAAAGTAATGCCCATGGCTTCCAGTTCTTTCTGCAGCCGGGTGCTGATCTCACGGTCGGTAGGACCGGCAATATGATCCAGCATTTCTACCACAGTGACCTTGGAACCCACAGCAGCATAGTAGGCAGCCATCTCAAGACCGATAACACCGCCGCCAATAACTGTGAATTGCTCGGGAATCTGGGTAAGTTCAAGCACTTCGCGGTTGGTACATACGAAATCGCCAAGGTTTTCCTTTACACCGGGGATGGGAGGCACAGCGGCAGAAGAGCCGGTAGCGATGATCAGTTTCTTACCTGTGTAAGTTCCGGAAGCAGATTTGATCTTAAACCCATCAGCACACTTGCCATCAATCGTTGCCTCTTCTTTAACAACGACAACTTTGTGCTGCCGCATTTTTGCGCCAACACCAGACACCAAGGTCTTGACGACTTTACGCTTGCGTTCAATGACCTTTGCCTGATCAACAGTCACATTCTCGGTGTTGACACCATACATTGACGCATGCTTGGCATGAAGATAGGTCTTTGCGGAGTTCAAAAGTGCCTTAGAAGGGATGCATCCCTCGTTCAAGCACACACCGCCCAGAGAGTTCTTCTCAAAAAGCAAAGTTTTTAGGCCAGCATGGGCAGCACGCTCAGCTGCCAAATATCCTCCCGGACCGCCGCCAATGACGATCAAATCATACAATTCCATTTTATATCAGACCTTTCGATTATTTATGCAGCGCTTTCCGCAGCACCGGCACGATCAAAAGTGCCACGCCGCCGCCGATGAGCGCAGTAAACAGCTGGGGCCATGCAAACATTGTAGGCAGCATCTTCAGCATGGGAGGTGCCAGCACAACGATATCGCCCAGCTTCTTGCCCAGCAGAGCACCGGAGGCAATGCCACAAATGACTTTGACCACCAGCAGATACAAGACACCGAATTTGACACCGGCTGCGGCTACCAACGCAACAGGCTG
>JAZLCU010000080.1:0-14611 GCA_045614325.1 Faecousia sp.
CGTTCTGACGAAATTCTTTCAGAAAATATGGTTGTTACGATTGAACCCGGGCTTTATGTCGAGGGGCTTGGCGGTGTCAGAATTGAAGACACGGTTGTCGTAACAAAAGACGGCGCAGAAAATCTTACAAACTATCCGAGAAAACTTTTTGAAATATTATGTTAATTTTCTCTCGGGTGTAAATGTTTATATTAATACTCAAGAATCAAGGAGGAATTAAATATGGTTTTACGAGATAAATTTTGGCTTTGGGGACATCCGGAAGGCCGATTCAACAACGCATGGGGCAATACTCAAAAGTCGAGAATGACACCCATGGAGTGCTGCCTGTATCTGGGCGCAAGAAACACATTTATGGTTCCCATGGATGTGGAAGTCAACAGACGCCAGTACAACAAGTCTTTCAAAACCCTCAATCAGGTAGGTTGGGAATGCTACGCTGCGGTGCACGATCCTGCGGCCGTAGAGCCCCTCATTCAGGACGCCAAGGACTTCCCCAACATTGGCTGCGTGGTGCTGGACGATTTTGTGCGGCAGGCCACAGAGCAGAACATGGATGTGGAAGTCGGCGTGGCAAATTTGTGGGAGATCCGCAAACGCCTGCACAATAACCCTGTCCGGAAACTGGATATGTGGATGGTCCTTTACACCCACGAAATCAGTGAAAAACCCGAGGAGGCAGAAAGCGTCAAAAAGTACATCGCGCCCTTTGACGGCGTGATCATGTGGAATTGGGCTGAAAAGAACGCGCCGAAGATCCCCGAAAAATTCGAGATTTTTAAGAATATGACCCCCAATCACCGTAGGATGTTCGGTTGCTATCTCTGGAACTTCGGTGAGAACAAGCCTGCCACCGGTGAATCCGTAAAATGGCAGCTGGATTGGTACAGAGAAAGAATTTTGGCCGGTGAAGCAGAAGGCGTGGTGCTGCACACCAATACCATGGCAGATTTGGATTTGGAAGCCTATGATGCGGCTTGCCAGTGGATGGACGAGCATGGCGACGAAGTACTCCCCGATTGAGGTGATAGTATGAACGTGAAAACCGTATGTGGCCAACTGAACCGCGACCAACTGGGCACCGTCACCACCCACGAGCATGTGCTGCTGGACTTGACGGCCTTTTATCAGGAACTGCCCGTCAAAGGCATCGACGATCCTGCCACCCAAAAGGTGGAGATGTGGAACTTGGGTATTCTCAGCCGTGACTGCTACGCGCTGAAGGACAACCTGCTGCTGGACAACGAAGCGGTGGCCATTGAGGAACTGAACTACTTCAAGGAAGCCGGCGGCGACACTGTGGTGGACGCATCGCTCCCCGGCATTGGCCGCGATCCCAAGGCTCTTGCCCGTATCGCAAAGGCTACCGGCCTGAACATCATTATGGGCACAGGCTTCTATGTGGGCGAGACCCACCCGGAGTACTTAGACCGTATGACCGACGAGGAAATCGCCCAGCTGATGGTGGACGAACTGGACACCGGCATCGACGGCATTTGCGCCGGCTACATCGGCGAGATCGGCATCAGCGAGATTTTCGACGATAAGGAGCGCCGCGTTCTGCGGGCCGCAGCCATTGCCAGTAAAAAGACCGGCGCGGCCATCAATGTGCATATCAATCCCTGGACCACTAACGGCATTGAAGCGGCGGACATTCTGCTTGACGCCGGTGTGGCCCCTGAAAAAATCTGCATCAGCCACATCGATGTAGAAAACCGGGAAGAGTACATCTATGCCCTGCTGGAAAAGGGCGTCTATGTGGAATTTGACAACTTCGGCAAGGAGTATTACATCCGCCGGGAGGTCAGAAATTCCGGCTACGGCCTGTTCGTCCACGATACCGACCGGGTAACGCTTCTCAAGAAGATGATCGACGACGGCTACCTGCGGCAGATTCTTTTGTCTTGCGACCTGTGCCTGAAGAATCTGATGCACCGCTACGGCGGCTGGGGCTATGACCACGTGCTGACCAACATTGTGCCTATGATGCAGGACGAGGGCATCACCGACGAGCAGATCGCCATTATGCTGAAAGAAAATCCCGCCGATTGGCTGTGCGGAAAGGAGTAAAAATGATGTTGAATATTCCGTCCATTCCCGATTACGAGTACAAAGAAAGAGTGGAAAAGGTACAGGCTGCTATGAAGAAAGAGGGCTACGACCTGATTCTGACCTACGGCAACGAGGCCGAGCCCCAGTATGTCCGCTATTTCTCCAACTACTGGCCGTCCTTTGAGACCGCCGGCGTTCTGATCGCTCAGGAGGGTGACCCCCTGCTGTTGATCGGCCCAGAAAGTTATACTTATGCCAGTGACCGCTCCAAGATTGCCCAGATCTGCAAGCTGAAGGCCTTCCGCGAGTCCTCCGAGCCGGAGTATCCCGGCGCAAAGCTGGATACTTTCAACTCCGTTTTTGAAAAACTGTTGGGCAATAAGCCCATTAAGCGCTTTGGTGTTGCGGGTCTGCCCCTGATGACCATCGGTGTTTATGAAGCCCTCAGCGAAGCCTTGGGCGGCGTAAAAATCGAAAAGGCCGACGAGATCGTCAACAACATCCGTATGCGGAAAACCGAGAACGAACTGATATGTATGCGGGCTGCTGCTAAGATCACCGCGGAAACCTTTGACTATGTACTGAAAAACATTCGTGTTGGTATGACCGAGCAGCAGGTTGCCGGCCTGGCTCTGGGCAAGATGCACGAACTGGGCGCGGAGCGGGAATCCTACCCGGTTTGGGTGCTGACCGGCAAGGGTTCTAACCAGGCCATCAGCCGCCCCCGAAACAAGAAGATTGAAAAAGGCGATATGACCTTTATCCAAATCGGCGCCCGGGTGGACGGCTATGCCTCCAGCATCGGCCGTCCGGTGGTTTTCGGCAAGGCAACTGCCGAGCAGAAGGAACTGATTGAGGTTGGTTACAAGGCCCAGGCGGCGGTCATCGATATGCTGAAAGCCGGCGTTCCCGCCTGTGAGGTGGCCAAGGCCCACATCAAGAACGTGACCGATATGGGTTACGGCGACTGGCTGCTTTACGGCCCCTGCCACGGCAACGGCACTATGGAGGGCGAAGCCCCCTGGATCGAAACCAGCGCGGAATTTTTGCTGGAGGAAAATATGACCTTCTGCGTTGACATTTTCCTGGGTTCTGCCAAAACCGAAACGGGCCTGCGTATGGAAGATGTTGTCTGCGTGAAGAAAGACGGTGCAGAAAACCTGACCAACTACCCCCGTGAACTCTTTGAAATCGACTGCTGATTTTGCAGCCTACCCATAATACAAAAAGCCTTCTGAATGCTTTCGCGTTCAGAAGGCTTTTATTTTAAGCATTTGCAGTTTCGGGTTCTTTAACCTGTTCTTTCTTGCGGCAGGCCAGATAGTGAATCCAATAGAACAGCACAATGTAAAGGACAAACAACAGAACCACACCCAAGGGGTAGAGCACTTTGCTGCCGCCGACCAGATTATACAAAATGTCATAGGGTGTGCCGTCGCCGGCCATCAGGAACATATAGTTGTAAGGGATGGTCACATTGGCGATGTATGCGGCAATGCAGAAGCCAAAGAGAATACCGAAGGTAATGCCAATGTTTTTCTTCTTCATTTTGCCGAGGCCGGAGATCAAAATATAAAGGGATGCGAAGCCGGAAATGGTGTGGGTGAGGCCGGAACACACATTGTCCAGCGACATAACAGGGTACGCACCGTAGTTCTGAGCTGCGCCGATGTTACCAAAGACCGCGCCCAAAATGCCGAAAATACCCACAAAGTCCAGCGATGCTTCCCGGACTTTTCCCTTGGTGAAAGCGGCCAGAGGAATGGCGATCAGCGGAATGCTGCACAGAAACAGGGGCAGGCAGCGGAGGATCGGCTCAAAGCTGCTGTCGCGATAACAAAAACCGACGATCTTCAGCAGTTCGATGCCGTCGATCAAAAACGCGGCGTAAATCAGCGGACGGTTTTGCTGCTTGGCAGAGACAGTTTGGTTGCGCTTGCCCAGCCAAATGGACAGAACAAACATCAAAGCCAACAGGCTGCCCACAAAAAGCAGATGCTGCCAGGACAAAAAGCCCTCCGGGACGCGCTGGTAGCCGCCCATACCAATAAACTCTTTCATAGTCATACTCCCTAAAAAAGATGATCTTCGATTATTATAAGTCAGCTACATACAAAAAGCAATATAATTCGACAAAATTCGACAGTAACAACACAGCCCAAAAATCGCCGATAAAATAAGGTGCAAATAAAACACTTGACAAAAAATTCAGGGATGCTACAATAAATATGCGCTACAGTCAACGCAGCGCATATTTGTTGCAATATGTAATAACAAGGAGAGATTCTACAATGAAAAAACTGAGTGTTTTGATTGCGCTGGTTCTTTGTGTAACCATCGGCGGCGTATACGCAGCATGGACATATACCAACCCCAACGCAGACCTGACTGACAGACATTTTGAGCAGTTGATCACCATTTCTGCTGCTGTTGAAGAGGGCGCAGCCGGCGCATATGCGATTGAAACCAACATCACCGGTATGTCCATTGATCAGACCGGCACTAACTCCGACGGCATCGACTTCCACAAGGCAGTGCTGAACTACACCACCAGCGACAGTGCAACACCTTTTGTCAGATTCACACTGAAATTAAATGAGAATACCGGCAGCGATATTTTTGATACCTTGACCAGTACATATTCCATCGCAGTTGTGGATGTTGTTTCTGAGTATAAAGGCAACCCCATTTTTGCAGATAACAAGGCCGGCGATACCGAGATTTCCTGGCAGTATGACAGCGCCAACGATATTTATTACTATGAGATCACTGACTTGGCAACTGAAATTACTCTGAACGATGTAATTCTTTCTTCCAAGCCCGAGCACACCGCGTTCGCCACTGCACTGGGCAGACCTGTACTGCAGGTGAAGATTTCTGACGGAGTCGCACCGCAATCTAACTAATCAAATTTTCAGATAACCATTATATGCCTGCCCGCTTATCAGGGGGCGGGCATATCACTTATTGCAAAAAACATATGGGATGATGGATGATGACACCGTTTGAAATGTATACTCTGGTGGTCTGTTTGATCGTTTATGTGTTGCTTGTATCGGTTGGTGCTTTTGTGGTGCGTACGGTATACAAGTTATCCATGAAACTGATAAAAAGCGGAGCAGACGACGAAGAGTTAATAAAGGAATACGAAAAGCAAAAGAACAAAAAGAAGAATTGCGTGCTGGACTGCGTGGTTTCCGGCGTGCTTTGTTTGGCTTTGCTGGCGGTATTTGCCTTCTCAATATATGTATCCTGCGCAGAGAATACATATTTTGAAGAAATACCCACATTCAAAGTGGTTAACTCTTCCTCCATGGCCAAGAAAAACGAAAAGAATACCTACCTTTTCGAAAATGATCTGAATAATCAATTTTCCACATTCGACTTGATTCTCACCTACAAACTGCCAAAAGAAGAAGAGTTGAAACTCTATGACATTGTCGTTTACGAGATAGACGACATTTTAGTGGTACACAGAATCGTGGGAATCGAAGAACCCAACGAGCGACATCCGGACGAAAGATGGTTCCTGTGCCAGGGCGATGCCATCAGCCAGGCCGACAGATTCCCGGTGAGATATTCCCAAATGCGCGCCGTTTACCGGGACGAGAAGATACCGTTTATCGGAAGTTTTGTTGCGTTTATGCAATCACCGGCCGGATACATCTGCATTCTGCTTGTGGTGCTGGCCATTGTATTCACGCCGGTACTGGAAAACAACTTAGACAAGGAAAAGAAGAAAAGACTTGCCGCGATTTTGCCCGAACCCGAATTGGCAGCCACCGGCGCCGGTTCCTATAAGGGGGAGTAAGCGGATATGAAAAAGTTTTTCTCTTGCATTGTGCTGCTTACATTTGTTTCTCTGTTGTTTGTGGGCGGCGTGTCGGCCGTTTGGACCTATTCCGGAACGACGGTTGACGATGTGTCCAGCAGTCTGAATATCACAGTAAGCGACTTTATTTGGCAAGGTTCAGAGATTCTTCCCGATGAAGAGGAAGAAGGCCACGACCATCTGTGGCTGATCCAGAACTTAGTTGACGGCTCCACCAGCGGAAACAGCAGCATCGGCTTGAATGACCCCAAGTCTGCCTTGAACGATTATATTGCAGACCGTCAAAAGGGCGGTTTGGGCTGGCGTGAAGGCCGAAATTATTTCGGCAGTATGGCAGTTACCGGTGAAAAGGAAATGGAGCAGCTGTTCGGCGCTGCGGCCAGAGGTCTGTCTTTTATCATCGAGGTGGATGAGAATAACAGTAACCTTTACTACATTTACACAACGGATGTGTATCTGGGCGAGCGCGGAGAGATGAACTGGCTTGGCACAAGCAACAAAACACCCGGCAAGCCCACCGTTCCTATCGGTCAGTACATTGAGGTCATTTACAGAACCGCAATCGTAAGAGCGTCTTCCTCTGCACCCTTTAACATCGTGGAAACCAAGAAGGGAAAGGCAAAGTCCGATTGGTACGATGAAAACCGTTCCAACGCGAATGTGACCCAAATCCCGTCCTTCGATGTGGACACTTGGGTAGAAATCAATTAAGCAAAACAGCGCCATCCGACCCGATGGTGCTGTTTTTGTGTCATAGCGGTAAAATAATCAAAAAACGCTGCGAAAGCGCCTTGTGCATTTGAAAAGGGTGTGCTATAATGCAAAAAGTGGCGGAAAGCCGCTTATCGATTGGATGTCAAATGCATTTGTACCGAGAGGTGAAAACAGATGAACCTGACGCAATTAAGACAAAAACTCCCGGGGATCGGTCTTAGAAAGGTGAAAAGCGTGATTGCGGTGGCAATCGCTTTCGTGATCTGGCAGATCGTCAGATGGCTGGTGTCCCCCGAACTGGAGGTGCATCCTGTGTTCGGCTATGTGTATGCTGTGGTCGAGCTGCGGGAAACACCTGAAAAGACGAGAATGTTCTCGTTTTATCGCATTAAGGCTACCCTGATCGGCCTGGCCTTAGGTCTTGCGGTGCTGCCGCTGTCGGTATTGCTGGAAAAGAGCATCCCCAATGCATTTTTGCTCCATGTGTCGGATTTGGGTCTGATTTTGGTTGGTGTGCTGATTTCCCTTTGGATCGCAGATTTGTGCAAATGTAAAAACCTCTGCGGTATTGCCGCCATCATATTTATCCTCTGCATCATCAGAGAGCGCAATACCAGCGTGAGCATCTATATGTACGCGATTTTGCGCGCAGTGGAAACGCTGGTCGGTGTGTTCGCAGCTTGGGTCGCCAACGCATTCTTCTTCCGTAAGCACGGCACAAACGCGCCTGCAAAATAACAATAACCCTAAAACACCACCCACCCGGGTGGTGTTATTTTGTTTGCCCTTTACCTTAAGTCGTGGTATAATAAAGGCGAGGTGATTTGCGTGAATGTAGTAATCGCTATTGATTCCTTTAAGGGAAGTCTGACATCCTTGCAGGCCGGCTACGCGGTGAAAGAAGCCATTATGAAGCTGGATGCGGACTCTGAGGTGTTCGTCAGACCCTTGGCCGACGGCGGCGAGGGAACGGTGGCAGCCTTGTCGGCGCTTCCCGATGCCGAGATCGTGGAGGTTGCTGTGGCAGGCCCTCTTATGGACACGGTAAAAGCAAGCTATTGCATTGTACATAACCGAAAACTGGCCATCATCGAGATCGCCGAGGCGGCAGGTCACCACCTGCTTTCTAAAGAACAGCTGGATCCTATGCGGACTACCACCTTCGGTGTGGGTCAGCTGATTGCGGATGCCATTGAAAAGGGCTGCCGCAATTTTCTTGTGGGTCTTGGCGGCAGCGCCACCAACGACGGCGGCGCAGGTATGCTGCAGGCGCTGGGCTATTCTCTCTTGGATAAGTGCGGAAAAACGATCGTAAAGGGCGCAAGAGGCCTTGAGGATCTGCATTATATTTCCGATGTGAACGCTCTGCCGGAGCTGAAGGAATGTAGATTCCGGGTGGCCTGTGATGTAGAAAATCCCCTGTGCGGTGACGATGGCTGTAGTAGCGTGTTTGCACCCCAAAAGGGCGCGACCCCGGAGAGTGTTTACCAAATGGACGATTGGCTGTCCCGGTATGCCTATCTGACCAGAGAGCTGGAGCCTGCTGCTGACCCGGATATGCCGGGCGCCGGTGCGGCCGGCGGCTTGGGCTTTGCTTTTGCGGCGTTCTTAAAGGGTACGCTGGAGCCAGGCATCGACATCGTGCTGCAGGAGACCGATCTGGAAGCCTATATGGCGGAGGCTGACATCGTGGTGACCGGCGAGGGTCGCCTGGACAGACAGACCGTTATGGGCAAAGCACCCGTTGGCGTTGCCAAGCTTGCCAAGCAGTACGGAAAACCCGTGATTGCCTTCTCCGGCTGCGCCACGCAGGACGCGGAGGTCTGTAATGCCCACGGCATCGATGCGTTTTTCCCGATCCTGCGTCAGCCGGCAACCTTGCAAGAGGCTGTTGATCCGAAAAATGCCTACCAAAACCTGAAGGATACTGCCTATCAGGTGTTCCGCCTTTTGTATTTGTATGAAAAAGCTGAGGAACAGGGATAAACACTTACGAAACAATGCTTGCTATTGCTTGGCATTAATGGTATAATATTCAGGAAAAATCAGACAAATTGCAGAATGTGAGAGATATTAAAATGCAAGATAAATCGTTTTTGATTAAAATTTGCTGCTTAATGGGTGCTATTCTGGTTGTGCTGGCAGTGATCGCGATGATCGTCAGCAAGCCTAAGGAAGACGGCCCTGTGGATGGTAGCACCACCCAAAGCAGCACCAATACTTCCGAGGATACTACAACGGAGGATACCTCCAATACCACCGAGGAAACCAACACCACAGAAGACACCACCGAAACCACGGAGGATACGACCGAGGAGACCACCGAGCAGAAATACAACCCCAATTTTGATATTGAGGACAATGTGTTTCTGGATGCGTTGACCTACACCGGCTACAATATGGAAAAGCATCGGGCGGACGGTCTGATGTGGGAGTATGTCCTGTCTGCGGATAAGAAAGACAAAGGCTGGCTTTCTCCCATTACTTACGGTGGCGGCAGCACCGGTCTGGAAACCACAGCAGAGGGACTTCCTGATCTGAAGAAATTCCAGCGTGGCGGTCTGGTCTGTGCGTCCTTTGCCTCCTATGTTTACTTCAACTACCTGCCCAATGTGGCCGGTATCGATACCTCTTGCCTGAAGATTCCTGACAGAACCCCCAGCGCCCAGAGCTTCTATCTGGCGGCTCAGGAGTGGCTGGCAGACGGCTACACCCGTAATATTGCATTTACGGCTGAAAATCGCGGTGGCGGCATCAAGTTTATGCCGGAAGAAGAGATTCCCATCGGCTCTATTATCGTCTTCCACGATATGAATCAGCCCGGCAAGACCACCGCTGACCATATCACGGTTTATGTAGGTTATAAAAACGGCTACCACTGGGTCATCCAGACCGGCAATAAGAACGGCCCGGAATTCTGTGCGGTTGAGCGCTTTAAGTTCGGCCCTGACCCCATGTGGCCTATGGCGATTTTTACAACACCTACCTGCATCACCAATCCGCAAACTTGATATTGGAGGAAAACACTATGATCAAAGGCAGAAAGTTAGACCACATCGGCTTGGCCGTTACCAATCTGGAGGCCAGCAAGAATTGGTACTGCGATGTTTTGGGCTTTGAGGTGATCGGCCATTTCCACGCCGGCGATACCCCTGCCTACTTCATCAAGAACGGCGACACCGTTTATGAAATGTACGAAGAGCCTATTGACGAGGCCGTGCAGGGTAAGATCGACCACATCTCCTTCGTGTCCAACGACATCGAAGCCGACTATGCCTACTGCCAAAAGCAGGGCTACACCATCTGCACCGATGGCATCGAGGGCATCCCCACCTTCTGGGAGAAGGGCTGCCGCTACTTCAAGCTGCTCACCCCCACCGGCGAGCAGGTAGAGTTCTGCCAAATCCTGTAAGAACATATGCAAAAGCCGCACCTGCATTTGCAGGCGCGGCTTTTTTGCGCTTTATCGGCAATAACAAGTCACTAAATGATGCCGTTTTATTGGACTGAATCCTTGCTACAATATCAGCACAAACAAAAAGGAGGATAATAAAATGAAGTTTCCGATTGGTTTTGCATTTCATGATGAGTCCGAAAAGGTGGAGATGGAGCCGTTGGGTCAGCAGGAAATTGTGCCGGTGAAGAGCTTGGTGCAGGTGTACTTCCCGGAGCGGAATCAGACGCTTACATACTTTAACGATCAGTTTGATTTAAAGCGCGGCGATTTCGTTTTTGTGGACGGCAAGCTGGAGGGTATCCGTGGCTATGTCCGGGAGGTCAATAGGAACTTTAAGATCAAAGTGGCGGACTACAAGAAGGTCATCAGCGTGGCGGACACCAAGGTGTCGGGTCAGCTGCATATGGCAGGCTCTCACTTTATCAGCTTTGATGCTGAGGTACTGCCTTATGAAAAGATCCGTACTTGGTATTTGCCTCCCGTAAAGCCGGAGGACGAGTATGTGTCCGGCAACGACGATGAGGTGATCTTGCTGGAAAAACTTGCCGATATGAAGGCGTCTCAGGCTGTCTGGGAGCGCGGAAGAGAGTACTATATGGATAACCGTGTGCGTTATATTTGCGTGGATTCCGGCCGCGGCAGAGCCGTCGTAGAGGGCGAACGCGCCTATGAGGTAGAGTTTGATTATGCAGACGGTGAAGTCCGCAACCTGATCTGCTCTTGCCCTTGTGGCTATAACTGTAAGCACGAGGTGGCGGCTATGATGCAGCTGAAGGAAATGCTGGAGCGGATTGAAAAGAATTATGCCGATCTGCACTACGGTTACTTTGCGGCCATTGTCAAGGGTGATCTGTTCCACTTTGCCATCGACAGTCAAGAAGCCGGCAGCTTCATCCTGTAAGCGCAAGACCGCAACTACAAAATCGAAGAGCATACCAAAACGCACCGGGGGAATGTATTCCCCCGGTGCGATTGTATAACAAGAAGAACCGCCAAAGCAAACCGCCAACCCCTTGAATGCCATCCGGACTAAATGATACTAAATGATAAATAATGGAATATATAGCACTAAAAAGGACATAATGGACGGTTTTTAGACCGTCTTTTGTTAGTCCCATTTTTGCACTATTTTTTCTGTTGTGGGCGGTGTTGTGGGCAGGAAATTTCCGCGATTTCGCATATTTCCGCACACTTTTTACCGCTGCGGAAGTGTTAGCGAAAACGAACCGCCGACCTGATGTACGCAACCGACACCACAAAAGCACAGAAACGCTGCGAAATGTTTAATATTTACACATTGCAGCAAAGAACTCCTGATTTTTATGTTCGCAAAAATACAGACCTCATTGAATCAGATACAATGAGGTCAAAAATTCTACATCAATAATACTGCGGTAAAACGCATATTTCCGCAGACTAATTTTATTACAGAAAGGATATTACAACTATGAAAACCTACACATCTTATGATCAGCTCCCCATTATGCTCAGCGTCACCGATATGGCGAAGTTCCTGGGCATCTCCCGGACAAATGCATACGAACTCATCCACACCGAAGGCTTCCCCAAGATCCAACTCGGCAAGCGCATTGTCATCCCCAAAGACAAACTCCTTGAATGGTTGAATAATCAGATGGATTAGATTGAATTTTTTAGCGAACCCTGCAAACATGATATTCTACCCCCACTTATACTAAGATTGCTCAACACGGGCTGCCATAGCTGCTTGGCTTATATGTCCAAATTATGACACCGAATAAGTAGTATTTTTAGATAGCCGGGTCCCGAGAACGAAGAAAGGGGGTTGACACTAGAAAAAGTCATGGTATACTATAAATGGTATCAATTGATACTTTGGAGGAAATGATGGAAGAATTACTATCTAGAATTGAGAGCGAAATCGAAGTGAGCGCATACATTGCCAAAATGAAATGGGCGCTAGACAATGGTGCGAAGATCGATTTCCAGGAGAAACGAAAAGTAGATGACGGACGTGATGAAAAGTTCACCAACGGATATACTATCAGAAAACTCTTCCCTAATGAAAACCCTGTTGATGTACTTCGCAGAGAATTGAAGACTCTTACAGTAAGAGACTACATGCGAACAGTTAAGGATATTAAATATCCTAAACGAAGCGAGATGCGCGAATTTGGCAAAACATATGATGCTACAGAGGAGGTTTATATCAAGGTTCGTGTCGAGTTGTTCAATCCGAGGCTGGGTGGTGAACACACCACATTTGTGATGTCGTTCCACTTTGCGGAAAAGCCATTTGATGCGACAACCTTTCCCTATCGCAAATAGTAAATGAAGGAGGTGCTTGCTATGAAAGTGATTGAGAAGATCAAAAAGCTTTGCATTAGTTGTATGGAAGAGCACGAGGTGCTTGTTGTAAAAGAAATTGAGAGCACTACATTCAAAGATCAACGAGTTGAGTATGAAGCAATCTACGAGTATTGTGAAAATACTGAAGAATATATTTCAACGGAAGAAATGATTGTAGCAAACGATATTGCAGTAAAAAATGCGTATCGTGTTCATATGGGACTTCTTACATCGGAGCAGATATACGCAATCCGGAGAAAGTACGGCATAAGCCAAACAGACCTGGCTACACTTTTAAATTGGGGTGCAAAAACAATTACTAGATATGAAAGTCATCAGGTGCAAGATGCTGCACATGATACCATTTTAAGGAAAATTGATAGCGATCCAGAATGGTTCTTAAGTCTTTTGGAGGAAGCAAAGGACAGGCTTGCTCCAGCTGCTTATGATAAATACAAAAGCACCGCAGTAGTGTTATTTGAGGACAGCCAAGACGAATATCTTCAGAAATCAATTGAAGCTCGTATTGCACGATACAGTTCAAATGTTAATTGTTGCGGTGGAACTAAACTCAATATACCTAAAATTCTTGAAGTAATTCGGTATTATGCTAATTCCAGGAAAGTGTATAATTTATATAAAGTCAAGATGATGAAACTTTTATGGTATGCTGACGCACTTTGTTTTAAACGGCATCAACATTCTATGACTGGTTTAGTATATCGTGCATATCCAATGGGTGCAGTTCCAATTGCCTACGATTCTATTCTAGACTTAAAAGGAATTCTGTTCGAAGAACATGATTTCGACAATGGTACAGCTATTCACTTTTTGCCATCGGAAGACCAAAATTATACCTACTTGTCTGAATCTGATAAGGAAATCTTGGATACAATTATTAATGTTTGCGGAAATGACACCAAGAATCAAATTGTGAACAGAATGCATGCGGAACGTGCATATGGTGAAACAGCACGAGGTGATATTATCCAATATCAATATGCTGTTGACTTGTCTATCAATTAATTAGAATGCTCTATGGCTAAACATCGATCCGTGCCCTTAGGGGCACGGATTGATAATTTGCATTAAGGAGGAACAATATGAAAAAATATATTCCATACGAAAAGTTATCAAAGAAAGAGAAGCGAAAGATTGATGCGCTCAAGCGCAACACTTGGGGTGAACTCAACCCGATTACTCGCAAACCGGTAAACAGCAAAGCCTATAGTAGAAAAAAGAATCAGTACTGGAAGGATGATCTTCGTGGTACTGATTCTTTTTTGCTTTTATCTACCCGAACAACATTCATTCGTATTCCTTGATGTACCTAGTAATGATTCTTTCAAGCTTATCAACAGATTTGTAAAATGCAGGATCTATCGTTTTTATGCAGCACATGGCAACTAAAAGGATCAATGCACGATACTCATCACAGAACAAATTATCTTTATTTACGATGTCGTTCATATTATTCTCCTATATATTAAAGCTCTCTTTATTATAACGAAAAACTCCAAATAACGCAAAAACCGGCCGATGACGACCGGTTTATTTGCTTAATTGTTATCTTGTTCCAATCCGGCAAAGAACTCGTCGTAAGAACACTTATAGATCTTCCGAAGTTCAATGATAACGCTTGCGCGGATGTTCAATTCACCGGCTTCGTACTTAGCATAGGTAGTCCGGCCAATGTCACAGCCACGGCGCTGCAGCTCAGCACAAAGCTTCTCTTGGGACAAACCGGCATCGCCACGCAGGCGCCGGAGGATGTCACCCATATTACGATCTCTACGAATCTTCTGTTCCATAATTCACACCTCATATAGCATTCTTGACCAGTATTGGTTGCAAACTACCAATATGGTATGCTATACTGATGCAAAATATTGTCCGCGATACTGGTCAACTTTTGCTTTAGAAGGTGAGATTATGGCAAATTGCACATTTTTCGGTCACCGGGATTGTCCGGATGCGATAAAGTCGAGGTTAAGAGAAGTGCTTGTAGATCTGATAACCAACCACGGTGTGGATATGTTCTATGTTGGTCATCAGGGTCAATTTGATGCCTATGTGCATAGCGAACTGAAGAAATTGAAGCAAGAATACCCGCAGATCAATTACGCAGTTGTGCTAGCCTATATGCCCGGCAAGAAGACGGAATACGACGACTACTCCGATACAATGCTCCCGGAGGGTATCGAGTCTGTCCACCCACACTACGCCAT
>JAZLCU010000081.1:0-3751 GCA_045614325.1 Faecousia sp.
GCCCAGAAGACCGCCGGTGTCATCCGCACCATGCTGGGCAAGCGGGTTCCCGGCCACTTCGATGAGAACCAGTACGCCATGTGCTGGATCGTGGACTTCCCCATGTACGAGATGGGCGAAGAATCCGGCGAACTGGAATTCTGCCACAACCCCTTCTCTATGCCTCAGGGCGGCATGCAGGCACTGCTGGATGCTGAGGGCGACAATGAAAAGCTGCTGGCCATCAATGCCGACCAGTATGACCTGGTTGTCAACGGTTATGAATCCGCATCCGGCGCTGTCCGTAACCACGACCCGGAGATTATGGTCAAGGCCTTCCAGATGGTTGGCTTGGGTGAAGAGGATGTGAAGGCCAAGTTCCCCGCTATGTACAACGCCTTCACCTACGGCGCACCTCCCCACGCAGGCGCTGCTCCCGGCGTTGACCGTCTGGTGATGCTGCTGACCGGCGAGGAGTCCATCCGCGAGGTTATCACCTTCCCCTTAAACAAGACCGCGCAGGACCTGATGATGGACGCACCCACAACTGTTTCCCAGAAGCAGCTGGACGATGTGCATATCCTCATCAACGAATCCCATCTGCAATAATAAAAAGCAGAACCCCCGGTTGCACCGGGGGTTCTTTATATACACAACTGAAACATTACGCCATCTTTCGGCGTGGCGGGCCTGGAGGGGTACATAGGGGAGGTGGCTTTGATTGCGGGAGCAATCAACTCAAACCCTCCCCTATGCCGCATTCTTTGGGTACTTTCTTGGGCGGAACAAGAAAGTACCGCCCCCGGCAGAGGTGAGCAACGTGGTTGCCTGATGTCGTTTGATTGAATCGTACTCATATAGCCTTCTTCGTGTAAAAAGAAAACCGCCCGACGGAAAGTCGGGCGGTTTTTTATTGGGTTTAGTTCAGACGGATCTTCTGGAACAGATTTTCCATTGCGCGGTTCAGTTCAAGAGGAAGGGCCTCGTAGCTTTCGGTACGCGCTTCTGCCTCTTCGGAGCTGCTAAACGGATAAATGATCTCGCTTTCGGCCAGATATTCTTCCATATAGTCCGTAGCGCCGTCAATGGGAGAGCCGTAGCAGATATAGTCCATATTGGCACCGGAGATCTCCGGGTCGCACATAAAGTCGATGAACAGTTCCGCTGCGTCTTTTTCTTCGGCGCAGTAGGGGATGCACATAGCGTCGATGAACATATTGAACTTCTGATTTTCCGGCAGGTAGAACCGCAGGTCTTCGTTCTCGTCCATCATCATCATGGCATCGCCGGCGTAGTAAGGCGCGATCCACGCATTTTCCTCGATCATCTTGTCGTAGATCTGATCCATCACATACTGCTGCACCAAGGGACGCTGCTTAGCCAGCTCGTCGGCGCAGGCCTCCAGCTCAGCGGTGGTTTTGGGATTGCAGCTGTAACCAAGCTTATACTGGGCGATGCCGAAGGCGTCACGGGAGTTATCGAACATCAGGATCTGACCTGCGTACTTTTCGTTCCACAGCAGTTCCCAGCCGGTTACATCCGCTTCGTCCACATACTTGGAGTTGTAGATGATACCCACAGTACCCCAAGTGTAGGGCACGGAATAGGTGTTGTCCGGGTCGAAGCCCTTGCCTAAGTATTCCGGCAAAACCTTACTGAAATTGGGGATATTTTCCTTATTTAAGGGCAGGAGCATATCCTCCTCAATCATCCGGCCGATCATATAGTCCGAGGGGATAATCACATCCACCACCAGACCGCCGTTGGACAGCTTGGAATACAGTTCCTCATTGGAGGCATATTCCGAGTAGTTCACATCGATGTTGGGGTATTTTTCCTCGAAGGCGGCGATGATGTCCAATGTGCCGTCGCTGCCGTCGGCGATGTTCTGCCCCCAGTTCATAACATTCAGGGTGATCTTGTCTCCACGGGTGGAGAGGATCAGCCAGCCGCAGCCAAGCAGAACCGCAAAGGCGCATACGCCGGCGCAGACTCTCTGAAAGACCTGCATTTTTTTGGAAACGGTCTTGGCCTGACGCTTTTCCTTCCGCTTGTCGCCCCGGATCTGCAGCAGATTCATCGTGACCATCAGCACGAAGATCAAAAGGAACAGAAGGGTGAACATTGCGTAGATCTTGGGGTGGATCTGCTTTCTTGTCAGAGAGTAGATCTTGACCGGCAATGTGACAAACTCAGAGCCGGTGACAAAATAGCTGATCACGAAATCGTCCAAAGACATCGTAAAAGCCATAATTGCGCCGGAGACCACGCCGGGCATAATTTCGTGAATGGTGACCTTGAAGAAGGATTGCAGCGGTGTGCAGCCTAAGTCCATAGCCGCGTCCTGCAGGGCAGGATTCATCTGCTGAAGCTTGGGCATCACATTCAAAATTACATAGGGCAAATTAAATGTGATATGGGCGATCAGCAGTGTCCAGAAGTTCAGGCTCTGCCGCTGGTTCAGCATACCGGAGCCGACAAACACGAACAAAAGCGACAGGGAAATACCGGTCACGATGTCCGGGTTGGTCATAGGAATATTGGTCAGGGTCATGACCGCTTTGCGCATTTTGGGCTTTAAGCGGTGGATGCCCACGGCGGCGAAAGTGCCGAAGCCGGTGGCGACAGCGGTGGACAAAATGGCGATCAGCAGGGAGTTGCCCAACAGGGACAACAGGTCTTTGTCCCGGAACAGCTCCAGATACTGATTGAAGGTGAAGCCCTCAAAGGTGGTCAGGCTCTTGCCGGTATTGAAGGAACCAAGAACCAGCACCGCCATAGGGATATACAGGAAAATAAAGATCAGGATGGTAAAGATGCGGTTGGATTTTTTCATGCGACCACACCGCCTTCCTCATCGGAACCGAAGCGGTTCATAATGCCGGTGCAGATGAATACCATCAGCATCAGCACCAAGCTCAGCGCGGCGCCCAAATTGGGGTTGCCGGCGGTCTTGAATTGCTTTTCAATGGCATCACCGATCAGCAGAGGCATATCGGCGCCGCCCAATTTTTGGGAGATATAGAAGGTAGAAACGGCAGGCACAAACACCATGGTGATGCCGGAGAGGATGCCGGGCATACTCAGGGGCAAAACCACCTTGGCGAACACCTGTCTGGGGGTGCAGCCCAAGTCCTCAGCCGCTTCGATCAAGCGGTTGTCGATCTTCACGATGATGGAATACAGCGGCAGGATCATATAAGGCAGGTAGTTGTATACCATACCCAAGATGACGGCACCGGGGGTTCCGATCATTTTCAAAGAGGGGATTCCCAACAGATTCAAAAACTGATTGATGATGCCGTTTGTTTCCAAAAGGCCTGCCCACGCGAGTGTACGCAGCAAAAAGCTCATACACATAGGCAGCATCACCAGCATATACAAAATCTTCTGCATCACCGCAGAACGGTGGGCGATGAAATAGGCCACCGGGTATCCCAGCACCAAACAGATGGCGGCCGACAGAATGGAATACCAAACGGAAATGCCCAAGGTGGGCAGGAACAGTCCCAAATCCTTGATGTTTGCGAAGGTGAACGCACCGGTCTCCACATCGGTCAGCGCGTAGTAGCCTACCACGCCCAAGGGGATCAGGGTGAAGATCAGCATCCAAAGGATATAAGGGCCGCTCAAGAGAATGGACTTATTCTTCTTCATCGGCTGCATCCTCCGTCAGTTCGTCGTACTCGGCAGAGTAGGAACTGTAGTCGCCAAACATACCGGAGTATTCGCTCTTGTGCATAATGTGGATGTCCTCGGGATTCAGGCGGAT
>JAZLCU010000082.1:0-17582 GCA_045614325.1 Faecousia sp.
TCCCTGAACGGTACCTTCGGTCAGTCCGGCGACATCGCAAATGTTCCTCCCTGCGCCGCTACCATCGGACCTCTGGATGTTATGCGTGCTAAGGAGCGTATCGAGGTTCACGCACTGGCAACCTGCGGTACTTTCTCCTCTTGGCAGAGAATGACCTCCCGTCTGTGCACCCACGGCCACATCACTCCTTACCTGCCTTCCACCATGCTGCAGACCAAGAAGACTCAGGTCTACATCAGCGAAGAACTGGCAGCTCCCTTCGAGTGCTGGGAGAAGGTTGGTTACTAATTATTATTCTTAACTAACGGCAAGCGGCCACATCGCAGATGTGATGTGGCCGCCTTTTCCAAAAATAACCCAAAAGGGGAGAACACTATGTATATTGGTGTAGATTTGGGCAGCACCAACCTGAAGGTTGCCCTGTATGACGCGCAGCTTTCCTGCGTTGCGCAAAAAAGCGCCCCCGTGGAATACATCCGTCAGGGCGAATTCATCGAATTTGATGCTGAAAAATACTATGAAACCCTTGTGACTCTTTTGCGGGATTTGATCACCGACAATCCCTGCAAGGTGGCGCAGATCGCATTCACCGGCCAGGCCGAGTCCCTTGTTTGTCTTGACAAAGCCGGCAAGCCGCTGATGAATGCCATCTCTTGGATGGACGAGCGCTCTAATGCTGAGTGCGATGAATTGTCAAAGCGATTCTCTGCTGAAATTTGCCACCAAAAAACCGGTCAGCAGGCGATCCTGCCCACATGGCCGGCCACCAAGATCCTCTGGCTGCAGAAAAACCGCCGGGAGATCTTCGATAACGTTGCAGCTTATATGTTGCTGAAAGACTATATTGTTTACTGCTTGACCGGCAGTATGTGCGGCGATATGTCCATCGCAACATTTTCTTTTTATTTTGATATTTACAACAAGTGCTATTGGGAAGAAATGCTGGATGCCATCGGTGTTTCCGAAACCCAGCTGCCGCCTTTGGCAGAGCCGGGCACCGTTGCCGGCACATTGACAGAAGAGGTCGCCAAGGCAACCGGCCTGTCCGTAGACACAAAGGTGAACATCGGCACGCTGGATCATTTTGCCGGTATGATCGGCACAGGCAATATCGCCCCCGGCGGTATGACCCTGTCCACCGGCACGACTATGGTGCTGGCCACCATGACCGACGGAAAGCCCGAACCTTCCTGGGATATGGCGCTGCACTATGGCTTCCTGCCGGATACCTATGTGATGCTTCCTGTTATGGAAAGCGGCGGTGTGTGTTTGGATTGGTTCCGCCGCAGCTGTATGAACAATATGGACTACGACACCTTAAACAGAGAACTGCTGGCAAGTGAGGAAACCGGTCTTTTGTTCCTGCCTTACTTAGTGGGCACCAATGCCCCGGAGTTTGACCGAGAGGCGACCGGTGTGTTCTTCGGTCTGCGGCAGGAGCATACGGCAGTGCAAATGGCCAAGGCCGTTATGGAAGGTGTTTGCTTCGTCCTGCGGAAGAACTGCGAAGATATCTTGAGCAAAGGCACGAAAATTACCAGCATCGTAGCCACCGGTGGCGGCGCAAAGAGCCCTGTCTGGTGTCAGCTGCAAGCAGATATTACCGGTCTGCCGGTGGAAGTGCCGGCTGTCACGGAAGCCGCTTGTTTGGGTGTTGCTATGCTGGCCGCTTGGAATGAGGGTCAGTACGAAAGCCTGAAGGCCGCCGCCAAAGATGTAAAAATGGTGCGTCGCTACGAGCCGAGCCCCAGTGAAACCACCCAAAAGAAGTACCAAAAGTTCTGCAAACTCTATGACGCAGCGCTGGAAATCGCAAGAATGTAAATGATAACGGAGGAATAAGAGTATGAAAACCTATACAATCAAAAAGGTAAACGGCACACCCGATTGGAGCAACATTCCTGTTATGCATATCGACACCCTTCTGTGGACGGATTCCATCGATGTCACCGCATGGGCACAACTGTGTTGGGATGATGAAGGTCTGTTTGTCCGTATGGAGGCCATCGAACCCAATATCCGTATGGAAGAGACCGGCCCGCAGGCCTGCACCTGCAATGATAGCTGTATGGAGTTCTTCTTCAGCCCCACCGACAGATCCGACTATTTCAACATTGAACTTAACCCCAATTGCGCCGTGTGGATCGGCGTTGGCACCGGCGGTGACATCAGCGATCTGATCCGCCTGCAGATCTCCAAATTCACCGAGAAGTTTCATACCAATGTGGAATTTACCGAAAAGGGCTGGGTGCTGACCTACAAGGTTCCCTTCGCCTTTATCAAGCGCTTCTTCAATGACTTTGAGGCAAAAGAGGGCAAGAAAATCCGCGGCAACCTGTATAAATGCGGCGACAGAACGGTCAAACCCCACTGGATGGCTTGGAATGATATCGACATTGATCACCCTGCATTCCACTGCCCTGAGTTCTTTGGCGAACTGACCTTCGGCGGCGAATAATATTGCGACAAGAAAAAGACCATCTCTTAAGAGATGGTCTTTTGTTTTTCTTTTGTGCGAAATTGAACGCGCTCCACAAAGCCGACGATCTTGCCGGAAAGGATAACGCTTAACAGAGAAAAGCCGATTTTCCGGATCGGAATGTAGGACAAAGACAGAAGCAGCACGGAAAAATCCGAGATCATATAAACATATTCGATCTTGATTTTATAAATGCGGCTCAGACTCATAGCCAGCGCATCGTCGCCGGTGGGCGCGCCGCCGATGCGGACGCACAAACCGCAGCCGAGACCGATAAAAACAGCTCCTACCAAGGCTGCGACCAGCGGATAGGCAGCAATTTGCGGCCAAATAGGGGGGAACAGCTCACAAATGCGGTAAGCCAAGCTAAAACCTGCCGCAGAAATAGCCGAGTAAAATAAGAAAGGCTTGCCAAAGGTCCGCCAGCCGATCAGATAACACAGACCGTTAAAGATGAGACCCGAAAGGGCAGGGGATATATGAAACCAGTGCTGCAGCAGAAGCGCAAGACCCAGCTGTCCGCCCTCTGAAATCTCTGCTTGGGCGTGGATATTGTAAAGTCCGAAGGCCAAGATAACGCTGCCCAAAAGTGCCAGCGCGCTCTTCTTTAAGACTTGCTTCATAATTCACCCCCAAACAGAACTGAATCCAATATATTAGAGAATCGCCCAAATGTCAATACCGCAAAATTTGCTTGCCAAATCACCAAATTTCGGCTATGATTAAAATAACTTTTAATAGGAGGCAACACTATGAAACAGAACATCAATATTTGGGAACACGCTCAGGAGATTATGGAGAATGTGGGCAAGGGCGCGCTTTTGACCACTCGCGTGGGCGATGAAGTGAACTCTATGACCATCGGCTGGGGTATGATCGGCATCGAGTGGAAGAAGCCCATCTTTATTGCCTATGTGCGCCAGAGCCGTCACACCAAGAAGCTTTTAGATGCAAACGGTGAGTTCACCGTGAATATCCCCGTGGGCGCTTGCGATAAGAATATCCTGGCCGTGTGCGGCAGAGAGTCCGGCCGGGATGTGAATAAGATTGAGAAGCTGGGCCTGACCCTGATCCCCGGTGAAACCGTGTCCGTGCCTGCCATCGCAGAGCTGCCTCTGACGCTGGAGTGCAAGGTGATCTATCAGCAGGATCAGGACCTTAACCTGCTGGACGCAGACGACAGAAACCGCTGCTACCCCTTGGGAACAGTTGAAGAAAACAATTTCCACACCGCCTACTACGGCGAAATCACCGCAGCCTACATTCTGCAGGACAAATAAGAAATGAGCAATATCGGAGTATTAGGGGCCGGCACGTGGGGTATGGCGCTGGCGCGTATGCTGCATATAAGCGGCCATAACGTGTGTGTGTGGTCGGCGATCAGCAGGGAAGTGGAGGAATTTTCCAAAACCCGACGGCATCCCAACCTGCCTGGTATGGAGATCCCCTGTGGGATCGCCTTTACAGGAGAAATGGATGCGGTATGCCGCGACAGAGATATCCTGCTGTTTGCAGTGCCGTCACCTTTTGTGCGAAGTACCGCTCGGGCGGCAGCGCCCTATATCCGGGACGGTCAAATTATCGTGGATGTGGCAAAAGGCATTGAAGCGGATAGTTTATGCACAATGACCCAGATCATTGCCCAAGAGATCGGCAATCCCACGGTCAAACTTGTAGCCCTTTCCGGACCAACCCACGCAGAAGAAGTAGCGAAGGATTTGCCTACCACTATCGTGTCCGCTTGTGAGGATAAGGAAGTGGCGGAACTGGTGCAAAATGTATTCTGGGGCACTTGTATGCGGGTCTATACCAATGAAGATGTGCTGGGTGTGGAACTGTGCGGCGCAGTGAAAAACATCATTGCGCTGGCCTCCGGCGTGGCGGCTGGCTTGGGCTACGGCGATAATGCCAAGGCGGCCCTGATAACCCGCGGTATGGCAGAAATCTCTCGTTTGGGAATGGCTATGGGCTGCAAGGAGCAAACGTTTGGCGGTTTGGCTGGTATCGGCGATTTGATTGTGACTGCCACAAGCCGGCACAGCCGAAATAATCGCTGCGGCATGCTCATCGGACAGGGCGTGGCGGTAGACGAGGCTGTTAAGCAGGTAGGCATGGTGGTGGAGGGCATTAATGCTCTGCCGGCCACTATGGCGCTGGCAAGGAAATATGGCGTAGAGATGCCCATTGTAGAGGCGGCTTACGCCGTAGTCTATGAGGGAACACCACCGGCTAATGTGGTGCAGCAACTGATGGGCCGTGACAAAAAGCCGGAATTGCCCGGCGCTGCTTGGGATAACCGTTATGAATAATAAAAAGCGTGGTTCACTGAAGCACGCTTTTTAAAAAGACAACAAAGAAGTAGCCCTTAACTGATCACTTAGCGTCAGTTAAGGGCTACTTCTGTGCTATCTTAGTATCTAACATCCTTGGTTAACCTCTCTTTCTGCAGGCTGGACAGTTCCTTCCGACCCACCTATGAAATCCATTCCGAAACATCTATCTTCCAATCATTCTCATTCTACTCTAAGGGGAGTCACCCGTATGTTGGAACATTTCCCGGATCGAAATTTCTGTCTTGAAAGTTTACGTGTACATTGGTATCACCCTTTCTGACTATAAGATAACACAGGGAAAGCGGTTTTTCAAGATGGGAAACTGTACAAAATAAACAAAACAAATTTATTTAATTCGCAGAACTTGTGTATTATGCCTATGAAACTGTTGACAAACCCTGTTTTCATATGATATGATGATCGTGTTGGGGCGCAAAAAAGCAGCAGTCTTTTGACTGCTGCTTTTTATTTTACACATTAAACAGGAAATTGACGATGTCGCCATCCTTCATCACATATTCCTTGCCTTCGCTGCGAACCAGGCCTTTGGCCTTTGCGGCGGCCATTGTGCCCTGTTCTTTCATATCCTGGAAGGCAATGACCTCTGCCCGGATAAAGCCACGCTCAAAGTCGGTGTGGATCTTACCGGCGGCCTGAGGTGCCTTGGTGCCCTTCTTGATGGTCCAGGCGCGGCACTCATCGCTGCCTGCGGTCAGGAAGGAGATCAGACCCAGCAGTGCGTAGGAGCTGCGGATCAGACGGTCCAAGCCGGACTCGGCAACGCCCAGCTCCTCCATAAACATGGCCTTTTCATCGGGATCATCCAGCTCGGCAATGTCTGCCTCCAGCTTGGCGCAAATGGGGATCAGCTCGCTGCCCTCGGCTGCGGCCAGTTCCTTAACCGCCATATAGTGGCGGTTGGTTTCCGGCTCGTTGATCTCGTTTTCTGCCAAATTGGCAACATAAATGGTCTTTTTCAGGGTCAGCAGGTCAGAGGTAGCGATGAGCGCCATATCATCCTCTGTGCCGTCAAAGGTGCGAGCCAGCTTGCCCTCGTTCAGATGCTCCAGCAGCTGTGCGAACAGCTCAGCCTCACGGGCAAACTTTTTGTCGCCGCCCTTCATAGCCTTCTGAGCCTTGTCGATGCGGCGCTCTACCATTTCCATATCGGCCATCACCAATTCCAGATTGATGATGTCGATGTCACGCAAAGGATCGGTGCTGCCCTCCACATGGGTCACATTGGAGTCCTCAAAGCAGCGAACCACATGCACGATGGCGTCGGTGGTGCGGATGTTGCTCAGGAACTTGTTGCCCAGACCTTCGCCCTTGGACGCGCCCTTTACAAGACCTGCAATGTCCACAAACTCGATCACCGCAGGGGTGAGCTTCTTGGGGTTATGCAGCTCTGCCAGCCAGTCCAGCCGCTCGTCGGGAACGGAAACCACACCCACATTGGGGTCAATGGTGCAAAATGCGTAGTTATCCGCAGGCACGCCTGCGTTTGTAATGGCATTAAACAGGGTGGACTTGCCTACATTGGGCAGTCCCACGATACCTAGTTTCATATATTCAAAGCTCCTTTGTGTACATTTTCAACAACTTTTATCATTCTATCATAAAAAAAGGGAATGTTCAATAACGGAAATGATTTTATGGCAATTTGCTTTGGGATAATGTGTGATGCCGAGGGAAATATAGGGTAAATTGAGATTTTACTCTTGGAGGCGCTTATGTGTACGGCAATATCCTATCAAAATCGGTACTTTGGACGGAATCTGGATCTGGAACGGGGCTACGGGGAGCAGGTCGTCATCACACCCCGACGCTTTAGCCTGCCCCTGCGCTGTGCCCAGCCGCTGGACCACCACTATGCAATGATCGGTATGGCTGCTGTCGTGGATGGTTTTCCGTTGTACTTTGAAGCCACCAACGAAAAGGGCCTGAGTATGGCCGGCCTGAACTTTCCGAACAATGCGGTATACCACCCCTTTGACAGCAGCAAGGAGAATATTGCACCGTTTGAACTGATCCCCTGGGTGCTGGGAAAATGCGCCAGCGTAGACGAAGCCCGGCAGGCGATCTCAGGAATCAATCTGGTGAATATCCGCTTCAGCGAACAGTTGCCCCTGTCACCGCTGCATTGGATGATCAGCGACCGCCGGCGCAGCCTCGTTGTGGAAAGTGTGGAGGAGGGCATCCGGGTGTATGAAAACCCCTTCGAGGTGCTGACCAACAATCCGACTTTTGACTACCACAAAGTCAATATGAGCAACTTTATGAGCTTAAATATCGGCCCGGCCAAGTCCGACTTCCGGGAAACGCTGCCCTTGCAGAACTTCAGCCTTGGAATGGGCGCGTTGGGTCTGCCGGGAGATTTTTCCAGCCAATCCCGTTTTGTACGGGCGGTTTTTGTAAAAGAAAATGCCGTTTGGGGTGAAACTGAGCAAGAAAATGTCAATCAGTTCTTCCACATTCTGGATTCTGTTTCTATGCCAAAGGGCTGCGTGTGGACGAAAAACGGTTTTGAGTATACCCGATACAGCAGCTGCTGCAACGCAGAACAGGGGATATACTATTATAAAACCTATCACGATTTTGCAATCAAATCGGTGCATATGCACGCAGCCGATCTGGAGCAATCGGAGCTTTACACCTATGAGGCGGCAGGTCTTGCCTGAATAAAATGCAAATTTTGGAATCAGGTATCTGTACTTTTAAAAAAAAGGTTGTATAATAGGTGTAACTCCTAAATAAAAAGAGGTCAGACAGATGAAAATCCGCAACACAATCAAGGAATTTATCATTATCACCATCGGCACGGCGATCGTTGCCGCAGCGGTGTATTTCTTTATGCTGCCAAGCCATGTTTCTGTGGGCAGCGGCGCAGCGCTGGCAATGGTCTTGAGCAACTTTATTCCGCTGTCGGTTTCCACCATTACGCTGATTTTGAATATCGGCCTTTTAATCATCGGCTTCATTCTGATCGGCCCGGAGTTTGGCGTCAAGACGGTGTACTGCTCTATTCTGATGCCGCTGATTATGGGCGTGTTTGAGCTGATTTTCCCCAATTTCCAATCCATCACAGCAGATCCCTTGCTGGATGTGATCTGTTATATTCTGGTGGTGGGCGTGGGCCTGGCCATTTTGTTCTCCCGGAACGCATCCTCCGGCGGCTTGGATATCGTGGCGAAAATTATGAACAAGTATTTTCGAATCGAATTGGGCAAGGCCATGTCCTATGCCGGTATCGCGGTGGCGTTGTCCTCTGCTTTGTGCTATGACAGCAAAACCGTGGTACTCAGCTTGCTTGGCACCTATGCCGGCGGTATTGTGGTGGATAACTTTATCTTTGGTATCAACATCAAGCGCCGCGTCTGCGTGATCTCCAAGGAACTGGACACCATTGTGGATTTTGTCTTGCACGAGCTGCACAGCGGCGCCACCCTTGACGAGATCATCGGCGCATATGACAGAGAGCCCAAAATGGAAATGGTGACCATCGTGGACAAAACCGAGTACAGACGGCTGATGGACTTTATCCGCAAAACGGATCCCAAGGCCTTTGTAACGGTCTATTCCGTCAGCGATATGCGCTACCAGCCCAAGGTCAAAAAATAAACAGCCATATACCCAATGAGGTGAGAGTATGATTTATATGTTGTTAAGATATCCCGGCGGCAAGAGAAAAGCCGTGACCTTCAGCTATGACGACGGTGTAATGCAGGACATCAGGCTGGCCGAACTGTTCGCCAAATATGGCTTGAAAGCAACCTTTAATTTTAACAATGCCACCTGCCGGTCAGCGGACTTTTCCAAAGAGCAGGTGCAGAAAAACTTTCTGTCCCGTGGTCACGAAATCGCCGTTCACGGCGCCCTGCATAAGGCCAACGGCGTTTGCCGAGCCATTGAAGGCATCCGGGATGTACTGGATTGCCGGCTGGCGCTGGAGGAGGCCTACGATATGATCATCCGTGGTATGGCTTATCCCAGTTCCGGTGTGGCACGAATGGGCATCCACCTTACTTACGAGCAGGTAAAACAGTACCTGATGGAGCTGGACATCGCCTACGCAAGAACACTGGGCGGCGACAACAATATGTTTTTCCTGCCGCAGGATTTTCACAACTGGATGCCCTCGGCCCACCACAACAATCCTAAAATTATGGAATATGTGGACGAGTTTCTGGCGCTGGATCTTTCGGATTCCCAGCCTTACCCCAGACGGGAGGCACGCCTTCTGTACATTTGGGGTCATAGTTACGAGTTTGACAAGCATAGCAACTGGGATCATATGGAAGCCATCTGCAAAAAGCTTGCCGGAAACGACGAGATCTGGTACGCCAATAATATGGAGATCTGCAAGTATGTGCAGGCCTATAAGCAGCTGGAGATCAGCGCCACCCAGCGCATCGTACATAACCCCACCGCCACCACCGTTTGGTTTGAATCGGACAACAAGCAGTACTGCGTAAAGCCCGGGCAGACCATCCGTATGGAACCTTGATTTTAACCGCCCTGAGGAAGCTCGGGGCGGCTTTTTTAAGTTGCGTTTTGATGTAAGGCCTCCAGCGACAGCTCTCCGGCCAGCTTGAACAGCGCGTCTCGCAGCACCTGTTCCAAGGGGATGCCGGCAGAGTTGGCAACGTTGGTATAGAAACGAACCAGCGCAGGTTCTAACAAAAGCGTTACCTGAATCATAATTTCCTCCCTGAAATCTGTGATTCATACTATGCAAACCCTTGACAGGCGTGCTACAATATATAGTACGAATCATGCGAAAGAAAAGAGGCATTTAACTATGGCAAAAGATAAGAAGGTTGAACAGATCACCGATATGGAGCAGGACTTTGCCCAGTGGTTTACAGATGTATGTACCAAGGCGCAGCTGATCGATTATTCCTCCATCAAGGGTGTTTTCATTTACCGTCCCTACGGCTATGCCATCTGGGAAAATATCCAGCACATTATGGATAAGGAATTTAAGAAGCAGGGCGTTGAGAATGTCTATATGCCTCTTCTGATCCCCGAAAGCCTGCTGCAGAAGGAAAAGGACCATGTGGAAGGCTTCGCTCCCGAGTGCGCTTGGGTTACCATGGGCGGCGGCGAAAAGTTGGAGGAGCGCTATGCGATCCGTCCCACTTCCGAGACGCTGTTCTGCGAGCATTTTGCAAATGTGCTGCAGACCCACCGCCAGCTGCCTATGAAGTATAACCAGTGGTGCAGCGTTCTGCGTTGGGAGAAAACCTCCCGTCCGTTCCTGCGTCACAGAGAGTTCCTGTGGCAGGAGGGTCACACCATCCACGCCACCGCTGAGGAGGCTCAGTCCTTCACAGAAACCATGCTGAATGTTTACGCAGACTTCTGCGAAAATGTGCTGGCAATGCCCGTTACCCGTGGTCAAAAGACCGACAAGGAAAAGTTCAACGGCGCTGAGGCTACCTACACCATCGAGTGTATGATGCACGACCGCAAGGCTCTGCAGGCAGGTACTTCCCACTACTTCGGCGACGGCTTTGCCAAGGCCTTTGAGATTGAGTTCACCGATAAGAACAACCAGAAGACCAACCCCCACGAAACCTCTTGGGGCGTGTCCACCAGACTCATCGGCGGCATCATTATGACCCACGGCGACAACAACGGTTTGGTTCTGCCTCCAAAGGTTGCGCCCATTCAGGTCATTGTCCTGCCCATCGCCCAGCACAAAGAGGGCGTTTTGGAGGCAGCCGCTAAGATCCAAAGCCGCCTGACCGATGCAGGTCTGCGTGTAAAGGTGGACGATTCCGACAACTCCATGGGTTGGAAGTGCGCCGAGTACGAAATGAAGGGTGTGCCTCTGCGTGTTGAGTGCGGCCCCCGTGATCTGGAGCAGGGTCAGGTGGTGCTGGTTCGCAGAAATGACGGCGAAAAGACCGTTGTAAAACTGGAAGACCTGGAGTCTGCAGTTGCCGAGCAGCTGGAACTGGTTCACCAGGGTATGTACAACCGCGCCAAGAAGAATCTTGAAGACCACATCTACGAGGCCCATTCACTGGAAGAGGCCAAGGAGCTGCAGGAGAAGAACGGCGGCTTCATCAAGACTATGTGGTGCGGCGAGCTGGAGTGCGAGCTGAAGATGAAGGAGCAGGCAGGTATGTCCTCCCGTTGCATCCCCTTCGCACAGGAGAATTTGGGTGACGTATGTCCCATTTGCGGCAAGAGAGCCAAGAAGATGATCCTTTGGGGCGTTGCTTACTAAGTCGTATTTAAGAGCTATCTGAAAACGACGCAGAAGACACAAGGTGTTTTCTGCGTCGTTTTTTGCAGAAAGGTATGTTATGGAACGAGTTGTGATATTGGGCTGCCCGGGAAGCGGAAAATCCACATTGGCAATGGCTTTGGGTGAAAAGACCGGTTTGCCGGTAGTCCACGGAGATAAGCTGTTTTGGCACAGCGGCTGGGTAGAATCCACAAAAGAAGAAATTGACGAAAAACTCACCGCCGCAGCCGGGGAGGAAAACTGGATCATTGACGGCAATTATACGCGCACCTTGCCCCAGCGGCTGGAGCGCTGCGATACCGTTATGTATTTGGATCTGCCCAGATGGGTTTGTATGTTCAGCATTTTCAAACGGTTTATTTCCAACATAGGAACTGTCCGTCCGGATATGCCGGAAGGCTGTCCTGAAGGACTGGATTGGGAGTTTATCTGCTGGGTCTGGAATTTTAACAAAACCCATAGAAACAAACTCTACGAGTTAATCGAACAATACCCTGAAAAAGAAGTCCATATTTTCCGTTCTCGCAAGCAGGTCAAAAATTTTATAAAGCGCATATAAAAAACCCCGCCGTTGTGGCGGGGTTTTTCTTATTTTTCGTAAAGCTTGGGGAAGGTGCGTTTGTCGGGCTTATACAGGAAAAGATAAGCTGCGGCAGCCAAAAGACCGAGACCAACAAAGATTAGCCAAAGCAACCGATAATTGCTTTCCGTCAAAATCAGCATAAAGCTGATCAAGTACTGGGTCAGGGAGGAGAAAATGGAGTGGACCACGCTGGAGATGCCACCGATCCTGCCCCGATGAGAGGCTGGTACGCGCCGGGAAGTGTAGGGATTATATCCCAGCACGGTAATGACCTCACCCAGGGTGAAAACAAACATACCCATAAACAAGACGCCTGCCTGATTGCCGGCGGCAAACATGGCAATGCCGGCCACGAAAAGCAGCAGACCCACAATGGCTTTGGGAATCTCAGTGAGCTTTTTCATAAGCACGGTCAAAATCGGTGTGAACAGAATCACAACAAAGCCGTTCAGGGAATTTAAGTAGCCGTACAAGGTAGCACCGGCCTCCATAAGTGCGCTCTTGAGCTGCAGCGGCAGTAGCAGACCCACAAGATTGCCCGGAATGGAACCAAAACAGCCTACGATCAGCATGCCGATCAGCACCGGCCGTTGCCTCAGGATCGTCAGTGCGGAGGTTTTGTGGTCTACCGGCTGTTCATACTCGGTGTAAGCTTCCTCGGCATCTGCAGTCTCGTCGCTAATGGCATTTTCCTTGTGGACGAAGAAGATGATAAGAACGGTGGACACAAACACCGCCAAGCCGTTGATGCAAAAGGCCAGCCGGACAAACCGCTCAAAGAGCATACCGGCCACGCTGGCGCCAACGATATAGCCCAAATTGAAGCCTAAATAGGACAGCGAATAGGCCTTGACTCTTTGCCTGGAGGTGGAGTAGTCCGCGTTCAGCGCATCGTAAGCCGGCGACTCAATGGTCTGGAAAAGACCGGCCAGGAAGAGAATCACCGCTGTGCCGATGGTCAGCGGCAGAATGGCCGCCAACAGGTAAAAACTGACGGTCAGACAGTCAAAAACGATAATAATGGATTTTCGGCTGAACCTGTCTGCCAGCTTTCCGCCCAGCAAGGCCGCCGGGAAAGACAGAACAGACGCGGTGGCGATCATCAGGGTGGATGTGCCGTCGCTTAAGCCCAGCTTGGTGGTCAGAAAGAAGGTCAGCATGGGCCATACAAAGGAGCCCATAGCGGTGACCAGCTTGCCGATAAAGAGAATGTAAATCTCTCGTTTCAATCCTCCGTATTGGGTGAGCAGTTGTTTCATAATAACCTCTAGCGGTGGTTTTTCCACCGCAGTATATTCATAATGCCGTCGACAAGAGCGTCAATATCCTGGCTGGTCGTGTCACGGGAAAGGGAAACCCGGAAGGAGCTGTCGATCACTTCGGGGGCAATGCCCATAGCGGTCAGCGTGTGGCTGCGGTGTCCCTTGGCGCAGGCAGAGCCGGCAGAAACGCAAATACCAGCGTCCTGCAAAATGTTGATGGTGTTCTGGGTGGGAACACCGGGAATGGACAGATTCAGAATGTGGGGCGCATCGTGGGCACCGTTGATTGTAACCCCGTCCAGTTTACATAACTTTTCGATAAGCCCGTCCAGCAACGCCTTTTCCCGTTCGTTGTCCTCAGCCGTCGTGGCCTTGCAGACACTGCAGGCCTCGGCAAAACCGAAAATGGCCGGCGTGGCTTCTGTGCCGCTGCGGAAGCTGTTCTCCTGTCCACCGCCCAAAAGCAGAGCAGGGAAGGATTTGAGTTTGGGGCTAATATACAATGCGCCCACACCCTTCGGGCCATGTACCTTGTGAGAGGAAACAGAGATCAGATCCGCGCCCAGCGTTTTGGCCGCAAAAGGAACTTTCAAAAAGCCTTGTACCGCATCGGTGTGGAAAATGGCATCGGGGCAGAGTTTGTGGGTCAGCTTTGCCATTTGGGCAATGGGCATCACAGCGCCGGTCTCGTTGTTGACCATCATAATGGACACCAGAACCGTATCCGGCCGCAAAGCTGCCTTCAAGGTGTCTAAAGAAATGTTACCCTTCTCATCCGGCTGCAAATAGGTGATTTCGTAGCCCTGATGTTCCAGCTCATTCATACACCGCAAGATCGCGTGATGCTCAATAGCGGTGGTGATAATGTGCTTGTTGCGCTTGCCGTAGCGTTTAACGGTGCTGAAAATGGCCCAGTTGTCTGCCTCTGTGCCGCCGGAGGTAAAGAACACCCGGTCAGGCTCTGCACCCAAAGCACCAGCCACTTTAAGCCGGGCGCTGCGCAGCGCTGTTGCCGCATCGATGCCAAACCGATACAGGGCGCTGGGGTTGCCCCAGTTACTTGTCAGGGCATCTGTCATCGCCGCTACGGCCTCTTGGCAAGGCTTTGTGGTGGCGGAATTGTCTAAATAAATCATAAAATTGTCATTGCGAACCGGTGCGCACACCGGTGTGGCAATCTCCTATCTTATTTTCCTACGCAGAATCTCTCGAAAATTCTTGCGGTAATATCCTCCCGAACCGTATTGCCGGTCACTTCACCCATAGCCTCCATAGCTGCCTCCACATCGGTCAGCACCGCGTCGGGTGTCAGTCCTGCCTGCAGACCGCGCAAAGCTGCCTGCATAGCATCAAATGCCCGTCGAATGGCATCAAACTGCCGGGGATTGGTCAAAATAGAACCGTCGCAGGGTGTTTCACCTGCAAACATCTCGTCCACCAAATCCGCCAGCAGATCCAAGCCGTCACCGGACTTTGTGGAAACGCAGATCACCTGCATAAACGGCAGGTCGGAAGGCTGCACAACGCTGCCCAAATCGGACTTGTTAATAAGCGCAATGGCATTCGGTGCGTCAAGACACACATCGATAACTGCCCGGTCGTCGTCGGTCAGGGAAGCAGAGCCGTCACACACAAACAGCACCAAATCGGCTTCCTCTACGGCCTTTTTGGAACGCTCCACACCGATGGCCTCGATCCGGTCGTCGGTCTGCCGAATGCCTGCGGTGTCAATGAGCCGCAGTCGTGTGCTGCCCAGCATCACCGTTTCTTCCACCGTATCACGGGTTGTGCCGGCAATTTCCGTAACAATCACACGCTCATATCCTGCCAGCGCATTCAAAAGGCTGGACTTGCCCACATTGGGCTTGCCTACGATGGCAACAGACACACCCTGCCGCAAAATGCGACCTTGACCGTAAGTCTGCAAAAGCGCGTGCAAGGACTTGGCGTGGTTTTTCAAAGCAGCGCTGTAGCGGTCCAAGCCGAAATCCTCAATATCCTCATCGGGATAATCCAAAACCGCGTGGAAGTGGCTGCACAAATCCGTCAAGTCATCGTAAATGGGCGCCAGTTTCTTCTGCAAACGGCCGCCCACCTGTCCGGCCGCATTGGCAGCAGCCTCGGCGGTTTCCGCTTCAATCAAGTCAATTACGGCCTCCGCTTGCGTCAAATCCAGCTGGCCGTTCAAGAAAGCGCGCTTGGTGAATTCACCCCGTTTGGCAGGCACGGCACCGGCAGCAAACAGAGTATTCAAGCCTTCTGCCAAAACTGCAGGGGAGCCGTGACAGTGAAATTCCACCGTATCCTCACCGGTGTAGGTGTGGGGCGCCCGGGTGTAAACGGCCATACATTGGTCAATGATGCGACCCTTCGTGTCCTTCAGTGTGCCCAAAACTAATTTTCTGTTAGGCGCTTCCCATAAGGGAAGACCGCTGTTTAACGCAAAAACCTTTCCGGCGATCTGGGCGCAGCCTTCGCCTGTAAGCCGCAGAATACCGATGGCGCTGATCTGATTGCCGGTAGAAACGGCAGCGATCACAGATGACATACCTTGTCCTCCCAAAAAAACAATACATTATTATTATTATTATATCACCGCCGGCCGCGAATTGCAATTATAATCAGCCGCATAAAGGGCAAACTAGACGGGAGGTGAATCAAAATGTACACAGGGGAAGTGACCAACCACAATATTCGCAAACTTTTCCAAGGCGCAGGAGATTTCGTTTACCGTCCGATCCAATGCGGCCCGTTTGCCCTCTATACCTATGCCATCGACGGCCTGATCTCCGGCGCAGATGCGTCTGAGTATATTTTCAAGCCTATCACCGAGCATCTGTCTGCCCAAAGTATGCAAGAGCTTTATACCTTTGCCTTGGAGGGTATGGTCTATAACTCTGTGGCTTCGCCCTGCGCGGACTTAAACGATGTGGCGCTGAAGCTGGTAAACGGCTTTTGCGTGGTGCTGTTCCCGGATGTGGGCGCGCTGGCCTTTGAGGTAAAGACCGGGGAAAAGCGCGGTTTAAGTGCGCCGGAGGTGGAAAACACGGTAAAAGGCCCAAAGGACGCCTTCGTGGAAACGGTTCGCACCAACACCAGCCTGATCCGCCGTCACCTGCGGTCGCCGGACCTGCGTCTTTATGAGACCCAAGTGGGTCGCCGTTCCTTGACCAATGTGACCGTGGCCTATATTGCAGGCCTTACCAACCCGGAGCTGGTGGAGCGGATGAAGACCCGGCTGACAGAAATCGATATTGACGGCCTTCTGTCTTCTTCGGCTGTGGAGGAATATGTGACAGGCTCACAGATGACCGCTTTCCCCATGCTCCAGTACACAGAGCGCACCGACCGCTTCTGCCAGGGTCTTTTGGACGGCCGGGTAGGTCTGCTGATCGACGGCCTGCCCTTGGGCTATTTGGCGCCTGTGGATCTGATGAGTCTGATGGAAAGTGCAGAAGACCGAAACCGCGACTTTGTAGCCGCATCGGCGCTGCGGGTGCTGCGATATGTGGCGCTGCTGGTCAGTCTGCTGCTGCCGGGAATCTATATCGCGCTGGCTGCCTACCACCAAGCGGTGATCCCACTTCCGCTGCTCCGCTCGATCATTGAGAGCAAACAGAATGTGCCCTTTTCCACCATCGTGGAGGTGCTGGGGCTTTTGATCGCATTTGAACTTTTACAGGAGTCCGGCATCCACTTACCACAGGCAGTAGGCCAGTCGGTGTCCGTGATCGGTGGCATCGTGGTCGGAACAGCCGCGGTCGAGGCCGGTCTGATCTCACCGGCTGCGCTGATCGTGGTGAGCCTCGCCGGCATCTGCGGATTTGTGCTGCCGAACAGAGACTTGGCAACGGCGATCCGGGTGTGGCGGTTTGCGATCGGTGCGCTGGCGGCGTTGGGTGGCATCTACGGCGTGGCCGCAGGCCTGCTGATCCTACTTGTCCACTTAAGTGGTCTGCGGTCACTGGGTGTCAAATATCTGAGCCGCACCGGCAAGCTCCTACGCCCCCAATTGAAGCGTATGAAGTACCGCAACGCCAAGCTAAAACCGCTGGATAGGAGAAACCAAAAATGAAACGCATCATTTTATATATCCTAGTGCTGATCGCGCTGTGCTTTGCACCCATCGAGGGCGCCAACATCGGAAACCTACGACCAGTGGAGGTAGTGCACATTTACAAAGTCAAAAACCAGATAGCGATCGTAACAGACACAGGGGATTATGGCATCGGCCAGACCGGGCCGGCCGCACTTCAAAACCTGAAGGCCACGACTCCCGGCACGATCTACTTGGATACGGCCGAATACCTGCTGATTGGGCAAGGGGCGCAGGAGGCTGTTGAGGCGTTGCGAGGCCACTTAAAAAAACGCATCAAGGTCTGCGCGGCAGAGGAGGGGGTTGACCTGTCGCTGGCGGCAGAATTTCTGCCGGTCCACGGCAAATTGCCCCGCCTGAAAGCGTGGGATTTAGGTCTCGATTTACCACAACTGAAAGTTGACGAAAAAAGACTGATTTTGTCGTAAAAAACCCTTGACAAAGGGTAGTAGTTTTGGTAATATACTCGGGCGTCTAGAGGGCGTCTGGAAATAAAAGCACAAAGCAAAAAGAAATTTGTAAAAAGGTGAAAAAACTTCTTGACAGATGGAAAATGCTGTGCTAGAATGA
>JAZLCU010000083.1:0-33909 GCA_045614325.1 Faecousia sp.
GCGCCTGCGTATCAAGCAGCAGTATGTGCTGTCTTCTGCATCCTTGCAGGATATGCTGCGGGTCTATAAGACCACCCACGGCACCGATATGAGCCACTTTGCGGACTTCTACTGCGTCCAGCTCAACGACACCCACCCGGCCATGTCCATTCCCGAACTGATTCGCCTTCTGATGAAAGAGGGTATGGACTTCGAGCAGAGTTTTGCCATTGCCCAAAAGACCTTCTCCTACACCAACCATACCGTTATGGGTGAGGCGCTGGAAAAGTGGAATCTGGACCTGCTCCGCAGTGTTGTGCCGGAAATCGTGGACATCATCTGCCGCATTGACGAAAAACTGAAGAGCGAACATCCCGAGCTGTTCATCGTCCGGGACAATACTGCCCACATGGCAAACCTGTCCGTGTATGTTGGCACCTATGTAAACGGCGTGGCGGAAATTCACTCTCAGATTTTGAAAGACGACGTGTTCCACCAGTGGTATGAAGCATTCCCCCAGCGCTTCCAGAACAAGACCAACGGCGTCACACCTCGCCGCTGGATCGGTCTGTGTAACCCCGAGCTGACCCAGCTGCTGAAGTACCGCATCGGCGGCGACTTCCTGAAAGACCTTGACAAGCTGAACAAGCTGAAGCCCATGATCGACGACGATCTGGTCCGCCAGTTCAATGCGGTCAAGCGGCAGAAGAAGGAGCAGCTGTGCAGCCTGATCTACAAGAAGGAGGGTGTCAAGCTGAACCCCGACTTCCTGTTCGATGTGCAGGTCAAGCGTCTGCACGAGTATAAGCGCCAGCTGCTGAATGCTCTGTCTATCGTGGATATCTACTTCCGCTTAAAGGACGGCAGCCTGCAGGACTTCCAGCCTACCGTTTACCTGTTCGGCGCTAAGTCCGCACCCGGCTATGCCCGTGCAAAGGCCGTGATTCGCTACATCAACCGGATCGCCCGTATGATCAATAACGACCCGGATATGGACGGCAAGCTGAAGGTCGTGTTCGTGCAGAACTATAACTGCTCCTATGCCGAGTCCATCATTCCCGCAGCCGATATTTCCGAGCAGATCTCTCCTGCCGGCACAGAGGCTTCCGGCACCGGCAATATGAAGCTGATGCTCAACGGCGCGGTTACCCTCGGCACTCTGGACGGCGCAAATGTGGAGATCGTGAAGGAAGCCGGTATGGAAAATAACTATATCTTCGGCGCCACCGTGGAGCAAATCAATGCTGCCCGGGATACCTACTATGCCCGTGGCATCTACGATGCCAACCCCCGTCTGCGCCGTGCCATCGACACCTTGGTAGACGGCACCGTGCCCACCGACGACGAGCAGAGAGAGCTCTATCACGCTCTGCTGGACGGCACCCATTGGCATAAGGCTGACCACTACTTCCTGCTGATGGATTATGAATCCTATCTGGAAGCAAAGCTCCGTGCAAACCGTGACTATGCCGACCATCTGGCCTTCGGCCGGAAGTGCCTGATGAACATTGCCAGCGGCGCGAAGTTCTCTTCCGACCGCACCATCCGCCAGTATGCGGAGGAGATCTGGCACATCACTCCCACTCAGTTCTAAAAAGAAACCGCCTGCTTTGGCAGGCGGTTCTCTTTCATCCAACTGGCCTTATATTATAAAACAAAAGTGGAACTGTTTTTAATGCCAGAAGATGCTATAATGCAAGAAAACCCAAGGAGGTATACATATGGAAAAGAAAGAATATAATGGCTTAAGAAAGCTGTGTATGGCAGCTCTGTTTGCGGCTTTGTGCTATGTGGGCTTCGCCTTCTTCCAGATCAAGATCCCGGTGGGTGACAGCGCAACTTCCTTCCATTTGGGCAATGTGTTCTGCGTGCTGGCTGCGCTGATTCTGGGTGGCCTGTGGGGCGGTTTGGCCGGCGCTGTGGGTATGACCATCGGCGACCTGCTTGACCCCGTGTATATCACCTCCGCACCTAAGACCTTCCTGCTGAAGCTGTGCATCGGCCTGATCGCCGGCTTGGTGGCCCACAAGGTGTTCCACATCAGCAAGGATGAAGAAAGAAAAATCCCCCTGCCCGTGGCAACGGTCATCAGCTGTGCTGCCGGTATGGCCTTCAATGTGGTGGCAGACCCCGTGGTCGGCTACTTCTACAAGACCTATGTGCTGGGCGTCCCTCAGGATGCCTCCAAGATCTTGGCAAAGATCGCTGCAATGACAACAACAGTAAACGCGGTCATCGCCGTGATCGCCGCAACGGTGTTCTACCTTGCTCTGCGTCCTGCCCTGAAAAAGACTCGTTTGCTGCCCGTCGTAAAATAAAAAGAACCCCCGTCCACCGGACGGGGGATTTTCAATTAGTGCCGCTTTATTGGACAGAACCTGTGTTAATATGGCCTCACAACACAAAAGGAGGACATAAAAATGAAAGGCATAACGAAACTTCTGCTGGTTGCAGGCGCGATCCTGCTGTTCCCTGTTGCGGTAATCGCTGCGTTGGTAAAAGAATATATGTGACAAAAAAGTGAAGGGGTGACCCCCTTCACTTTTTTATAATAGTCCAATCAAAAGGTCTGCGATAAAAACCGTCACGCAGCCGGCCACAGCCACCACGATCAGGCTCTTTTTCTTCAAGCTCAGCAGCACAGCCACCGCAAAGCCCAGCGCGCCGCTGGCGATGTGGTCTGTGGCGTAAAGAATGGCCGGGAAGGTCATAGCCGTCAGACAGGCCGTAGGCACATACATCAAAAACGACATCAAAAAACGGTTTTTAATGGGCTTTTTCAGCAGCACCAGCGGCAGCATCCGGATCAGATAGGTGGTCACGGCCATCACGATGATGTAAACATAGATCATTGGGCCACCTCCTCATCTCCCACCGGGAACAGAGCGGCGCAGATAGCCGCAGCGGCCACGGTGCAGATCACGATGGCAAGGCCGCCGGAGACCTCCTTCAGTCCCGGCACCCAAGTGAACAGACAGCTGAAAACCAGTGCCAAAAGGGCAGAGATCAGAATGGGAGTGTCCTTTTTCGCCTGAGGCACAACGATGGCGATGAACATACCGTAGAGCATCACGCCCAGCGCCATACGTACCGATTCGGGCAGCAGCGAGCCTGCCACCGCGCCCATAGCCGTGCCGGCAATCCAGCCAAGCGCAGCCACCGTGCCTGCGCCCACGAAGAAGGAGGCGGTGATGTCCTTGCCTCTTGACATACCCAGCGCGAACACCTCGTCTGTGTTAAAAAAGGCGGCGATGAGCCGTTTGCCCGTGCCGACCCTCTGGCCGAACTGATGACCCAGCGCAAGACTCATCAGGGCGTAGCGGCTGTTGATGACCAGTTGGGTGAGGATCATTTCGATGATCGTGGCGCCGGCGGCAATGACCGTAAGGCCTGCAAACTGTCCGGCACTGGTCAGGTTGGAGGCGGAGATGAGGATCGCCTGCCAGATGCTGAGGCCTTGGGCGATCGCCATGGCGCCGAAGCCGAAGCTGACCGAGAAATATCCCACGCACACCGGCATACCGGCTTGCATACCGGCCCAAAATTCTTTCCGTTTCATTTATCGTCCATCTCGATTCGCAAAGTGATGTGGTAGTACCACCCATTCTACCGCAAAACCGCAGATATTTCCAGTACTTTCTGCAGAAAATAAAAAAGCCCCTCCCGTGCAGGGAGGGGGATAGATCAATCTTCCGTGATTATCAAAAGGTCGTTGGGTGTGCAATTGAGAAGTAAGCACATTGTTTCAATATTCTCATAACGAATGGACTTCGTTTGGTTGTTCACCATTTTGCTGAAATTCTGGTAACTCATACCCAGTTGCTTGTAAAGCCAATACTTGGTTTTCCCTTGTTCTTCTAAAAGCCGCAGCACATCTAACTTAATCATAAGATATTCTCCCATATAGCATTATTTAATGAGATAATATCCTAGTATGACTCTTTACATATAGACTATTACATTATATAATGGAAACAGAGCACTGTAGAAATGAGGAATTGATTTGATTATAGATGTTACCGGAACAATTTTAATACCCGGCAATCAGGGGAAAGATTGCCCTGGCAACGGAGAGAATCTGAAAATTGAGTGTTGTTGCGACGAATGTGATTATTTGCTGTGTTGCTTGCCTGCACATAATGAAGAGGAATGTTCAAGTTGTGGGGATAGAGATTGTGTTCGGAACAGGAAGCCTTCTCCTTGAGGAGAAGGTGTCAGCCGATACGGCTGACGGATGAGGTGTTGCGCATTCAGCGTCCCTTTACGATACCTGTTGTGGACGATATAGGACTCGATTTGCATTTTCGGTCTTCTGCGTGGAGAAGACCGAAAATTATTGTAGACACCAGTGTGCGCACTGGTGTCAGCAACAGTCCACCGGACTGTTGCATTTAGATGGGTTCGAGTCCGTCATCGTCCCACCAAAATAAAAAAGAACACCACCCGAATGGGTGGTGTCTTTTTTATGGTGGACGATATAGGACTCGAACCTATGACCTTCCGCACGTCAAGCGGATGCTCTAGCCAGCTGAGCTAATCGTCCAAAGGCAGGAGTCATTATAACGAACATTCTGCCGTTTGTCAACCCTTTTGTGGGAAAATTTATACAGAAACTTCTTCTTCCTCGGTTTCGCTCACTTCGGACAGCTCTACGGTCAGGTCGGACTTGGCGATCAGGAAGCGGCGGATGCCGAACAGGCCTGCGATACACACAACGCTGGCCAGATTGCTCCAAGGGTTATCGTGGGCAAGAATGACCTGCCGAGCGATCGCCACGATCAGCACCTCCAAGGTGTTGGCAGGGGTCATATCCAAAAGCATACGCACAAACTCCAGACCGACGACCAGCGTCAGAATGTTGTGCAGATATGTATCGATGGTGGCAAAATAGCCGTCGACGGTAAACATCTTATAGATCTCCAAGGCCAGCATACCAACCAGCACCACCAAGGTGATAATGGCGATGAGCCACTCCAGGAAGTGGAGGGTCTTATGGATCCAGTCTGTCTTTTTGTGCATAGTGTTACCTCATTTCTCTTTATCCAAAAAGGCTGCAGCCGCTTCAAGCAGCGCGCCCTTTTCGTTGGCGATCCTCTCGTCCTGCACCTGCTCTAGCAGATTGGCAAGACATTTGCCCAGCAACGGGCTGGCAGGGAAGCCCAGCGCTTGCAGATCGTTGCCGCTCACCTGCAAGTCCTTGATCTGCAGGCAGGCCTCGTCGGCCAAGATCTCGTCCACAAGCTGGTACAGCAGGTCAAAGGATTCGGTTTCACCGATCACGCCCTTGCTGTGGAAGTCCGCCTGCTGCAAAGCCAACAGCTCCAGAACCGCATCCTTGCCGTACTTGCCCAACCAACGGCGCAGCAGCCGCTTATCCGGCGCAAGGGTCGCCATATGCTGTCCGATCAGGAAAACCACCCGCTCCCGCAGAGCGGTAGGCGCTCTCAGCCGCATAAGCAAAGCGTCGGCCTTTTCAGCGCTGACCTGCGCGTGACCGTGGAAGTGGCCACGGCCGTTTTCGTCTAAGAAGAAGGTGTCCGGCTTGCCGCAATCGTGAAGCAGCGCCGCCCAGCGCAGAGCAAGGCTTGCCGGGGTCGCCTCCACCACGTGGGCGGTGTGGGTGTACACATCAAACAGGTGGTGGGGGTTATGCTGCAGAAAGCCTACGCTGGGCGCAAGCTCTGGCAGGACTTGGGTCAAAACAGACCCGAAGCGCAGCAGATCCTCTGCCTTTACCAGAGGGAGCAGTTTACATACCCCTTCAAAATCCCGTCCCCGGGCTAACTTTTCCATCGTAGGGGCAAGCGCCTCCATAGCCGCTTGGGTCTCCGGCTCAACGGCCAAAGCGTACCGCACGGCAAAACGCACACCGCGCAGAATACGCAGCGCATCCTCGGAAAACCGCTCCGTGGGCGCGCCCACAGTTCGCAAAATGCCCTTTTTCAGATCGGCCTCGCCGCCAAAGGGGTCAATATAACCCTCGGCCGGATTGTAGGCCATAGCGTTGACAGTAAAATCCCGTCGCGCAAGATCCTCCTGCACGCTGTCAACAAACCGCACCCAATCGGGGTGCCGGCCGTCAACATAGCCGCCCTCTGTGCGGAAGGTGGTGATCTCGATCACCTCTTTGTCCACAACAACACCCACCGTGCCGTGCTTCTCACCGCTGCGCACCAGCGTGTGGTCGGAGAAAAGCTGCGCCATTTCCTCGGTGGTGGCATTGGTACAAAGGTCATAGTCGTGGGGCTGCAGGCCCAGCAGGGCGTCCCGCACGCAGCCGCCTACCGCATAGACCCGGAAACCGGCTTGTTCCAGAACCTGCATACACTGCAGGACATTTTTCGGTAAGAACATAGCCCTCATCCTTCCAGATGCCGACCCTCATACATGGGCAGCACGCAGTAATCTGAGCCGATCCAAAGGCCGGCGGACAAATAGAAGATCCAATCGTCGCTGTTCAAGCACATAAAGCAGCAGAACAGAGCAGACTGACTGAGGAACAGATACTTGCGGTAATTTTTCTGATGGACATCCAGCTCCGCCCGATAATAAGCGGCCAGCAGCAACAGCAGGGATGCGACCAGCTGGAAGAAGTACAGACCGATCTGGGACAAAGAGCCCCAAGTGCGATAACGGGCGATGGTTCTGAGCAGCAAATAAGCCACTACAACACAGTGGAACAGACACACCGGCTGCCGCTGTGTTACCCGGAAGTAAGCGGTGCAGAGCAGACAGGCCACGGACAGAATTCCAAAAACGGGAACAGCCAGCTCCAAAAAGCCTATGCCGCCCACATTCAAAGAGGCATAGCCCATACCGAAAGCACCCAAGACACTGCCAATGGCAGCCACCATAGAGCCGGGGAACAGCTCCTCGTATTCATAGACCCGAGGTGCAGTGCGCAGAACGCAGATATTCACGATAAAAACCGCAGCCAGCAGCGCTATGGACAAAAGGCTTGCCAGGTGATGCTCCGGCAGCAGCTTGCCGCTTTCAATACCTGCAAACAGCCAATATTGCAGGCAAAAGCCGCCGATTCCCGCGCAAACAGAGAACCAGGGATAGAAATGTGATCTGCGCGAACGCTCCATAAAGTGTGCCTCCTAAGTCCCAGTAAAGGACAGTATAACCATTTTCCATAATTATACCAAACATCGATGGGGATTTCCACCCCTTATTTGAGAAAAATTATACTTGTGTCCCGTGCGGTTTCGCAGTATAATAGACATAACTTTTGGAAAACACCGGGAAAGGAGTGAAGATATGCGCTATATCGTATGTATCGTGGCGCTTGTGCTGGCGGTTTTGCTGTGCGCGGCCTTCGGCGGCTTTGCCGGGATCGGATGGTTGTGGCTGCTGCCGGTGTGCTTTGTAGGCGGCGTCGTGGCGATTGTTTTGGTGTACTTCGTGTTTTTGTGCATTCTTTGCGCCGCTGTTGATACAGAAAAGCCTCAGGAAAAGGACAATAAGTTCTACAGAGCTGTGGTTTCCGGAATTGCAGAGCTGGCGCTTTGGATCCTGCGTATGCGCGTACATACCAAGGGTTTGGAGCAGACCCCCAAAAGCGGCAGATTCCTGCTGGTGTGCAACCATCTGTCTTTGTTGGACCCGGTGCTGCTGCTGGTCTATTTCAGAAAATGCCAGTTGGCATTTATTTCCAAACGGGAGAATAACTCCATGTTTATGGTGGGTAAATTGATGCACAAGCTGCTCTGCCAGCTGATCAACCGGGAAAACGACCGGGAGGCCTTAAAGACCATCATCAATTGCATCCGCATTATCGGGGAGGATAAAGCCTCCATCGGCGTATTCCCCGAGGGTTATATCCATGGCGATAACCTGCTGCATACCTTCCGCAGCGGTGTGTTCAAGATCGCCCAAAAGGCCAATGTGCCCATTGTGGTCTGCACCCTGCAGAACACCCAAAAGGTGAAAAAAAATATGCCCCATTTCAAGCCTACCGATGTGCATCTGCACTTGGTCGGCGTGCTGCAGCCGGAGGCGTTTGCGGATATGACCACCGTGGACATCGCAAACCGCGTCCACGCTATGATGGCGGAGGATCTGGGCCCTGACCTTGTTTTGCAGGAAACTACTTGATTTTAAAGGATTTTGCGGCTATAATAGTTGCGTTTGTAAATAATCCCATTTTTGGAGGATAGAAATATGAAAAACAGCGAAAAGACATTGGAGATGATCGTCAATCTCTGCAAAAACCGCGGCTATGTGTACGCCGGTTCCGAGATCTACGGCGGTCTGGCTAACTCCTGGGACTACGGTCCTTTGGGTGTGGAATTTAAGAACAACGTGAAGAAGGCTTGGCTGAAGAAGTTTGTGCAGGAATCCGACTATAATGTCGGTCTGGATGCAGCCATCATTATGAACCCCACCACTTGGGTCACCACCGGCCACGTGGGTTCCTTCTCCGATCCTCTGGTTGACTGCAAGGGCTGCGGCGCCCGTCACCGTGCTGACAAGCTGATCGAAGAGTCCGAGTCCGGCAAGGATGTCTGCGTTGACGCTATGAAGCCTGCCGAAATGAACGACTTCATCGCCGAGCACGAGGATGTTGTCTGCCCCAACTGCGGCAAGCACCACTTCACCTCTATCCGTAACTTCAACCTGATGTTCCAGACCAAGATCGGCGTTACCGAGGACTCCTCCTCTATCGCTTACCTGCGTCCCGAGACCGCACAGGGCATTTTCGTCAACTTCGACAACATTCAGCGTACCACCCGTAAGAAGCTGCCCTTCGGCGTCTGTCAGGTTGGTAAGGCTTTCCGTAACGAGATCACCCCGGGCAACTTTACCTTCCGTACCCGTGAGTTTGAGCAGATGGAATGTGAATTCTTCTGCCAGCCCGGCACCGACCTGGAGTGGTTTGCCTACTGGAAGGACTTCTGCAAGAACTGGCTGACCAGCCTGGGCATCAAGGAAGAGTCCCTGCGTCTGCGCGACCACGAGCCTGCAGAGTTGGCCTTCTACTCCCGGGCTACCACCGACATCGAGTACCAGTTCCCCTTCGGCAGCGGCTGGGGCGAACTGTGGGGCATTGCTGACCGTACCGACTATGACCTGGGCCGCCATCAGGAGGCCTCCGGCAAGAAGCTGACCTACTTTGATCAGGAGCGGAACGAGCACTACATTCCTTATGTTATCGAGCCTTCTCTGGGCTGCGACCGTGTGGCGCTGGCCTTCCTGTGCGAGGCTTATGACGAAGAAGTTGTTGGCGTTGACAAGAACGGCAAGGAAGATATCCGCACCGTGCTGCGCCTGCACCCGGCTCTGGCTCCCTTCAAGGCTGCTATTCTGCCTCTGTCCAAGAAGCTCTCTCCCAAGGCCGAGGAAATCTACCGGGAACTGCGTAAGGACTTTATGGTGGACTTTGACGATGCCGGCTCTATCGGCAAGCGCTACCGCCGTGAGGACGAGATCGGCACACCCCTTTGCATCACCGTGGACTTCCAGACCGTGGGCGATGACACCACCGAGGCCGACAACTGCGTGACCGTCCGCGACCGCGACACTATGGAGCAGGTCCGCGTTCCCATCGCAGAGCTGAAGAACTATATCGCCGCTAAGTGCAACTTCTGAGCATAAAAAATAACCGACCTGTGATTCACAGGTCGGTTTTTGTTTGGCTGTAACCGTCAAAGGCTCCCTCTGACGAGGGAGCTGTCAGCGAAGCTGACTGAGGGAGAGATTTTTAACGGTCAAATCAATATGTTCGCATACACCGCTAAAATTGCGGTCAATATCCAGATTGCAAATTCGCAACACAGTCAAATTCATAGACTGCAATGCGCTTGTGCGAATTGCGTCTTTTTCTGCCTGCTCGGTGGTATAGTGTCCGCCGCCGTCCAGCTCGATGACCAGTCTTGCTCTTGCGCAATAAAAGTCAACAATGTAATCGCCGATTGCCTTTTGGCGTTGGAATCGCAGAGGGTAATATCTTAGAAAATCATACCATAGTTTTCGTTCCCACGGTGTCATGTTTTTCCTTAAAGTCTTTGCAAGAGGAATGTTTGCTCTGTTGTATTCTTTCATATTCTCTCCCTCCGTCAAAAATCAAAGATTTTTGCCACCTCCCTCATCAGAGGGAGGCTTTGGTGCAGCGCAATTGCAACCTGCAAAGCTATATTTCAAAGTCCGGAATAATGCCGTTTGTTATGTATTGAATAATTTTTTTGGCCTCATTTTTTGCTCGTTCAATACCAACAGGTGTATTCATCCAATTATCTCGTCTAGTGTTGGTATCGTTTGCAGGGCAAGGGATGATAGTAATATGCTCTGGGAAGAAATGTTGCGCAATAGCCAAACTGCGCCTCATATGATAGGCAGTGGTAACCAGCAGTACTTTTCGTACTTCACTTAAACAAAATGCTTTTTGCAATTCTATCAGTGCAAAGCGTATGTTCTCAACAGTATTTTGCGAGGTGTTCTCTAAGATGATGTTTTCTTTTGCTGCACCCAATTCCAGAGCAGTTTTGCACATATGTTCCGCTTCACTGTAGCGACCATCAGGAAAATCACGCAATTTGCCTCCGCATAAGAGGATTTTGCTTGCGCGTTTATGCGTATAGGCCTCAACTGCCACTGGAACGCGATACTTTGAGGCTTTGATGCTTCCCAAAACAATAATGCAATCAACTGCCTCGCCAGTATCTTCTAAATGCGAATATAATAATCTATCTACAACTTCGCGCGTGAGTTCCTCTTCCTTTATTTTTGAAACAAGCATTATTATTCCTCACAAACTTTCAATTTTCTATATATTAGCACACAGAAACAAATAATACAACAACAGGCACAGCAGGGCAATCTGCTGTGCCTGTTGGGTTTTATTGGAACTTGCTTATTCTTCGGTTGTTTCTTCAGCCTTGGGCGGGTTGATGAATGCCATCATCTCGTCGCCGGTGATGGTCTCCTTGGTAAGCAGATGCATGGAGATCTCGTCCAGCAGACCTCTGTTGGCCTCCAAAAGACCCTTTGCCTGATTGTAGCAGGTGTTTAAGATGTTCTGCACTTCCTTGTCAACCAAAGCGGAGGTTTCCTGAGAACAGTCAAGATAGGACTGGTCGGACAGATACTGATTGCTGACTGTGGCAGGGGCCATCAGACCCAGCGCGTCGCTCATACCGTAGAGCGCCACCATATTCCGTGCCAAAGCGGTTGCCCGCTGAATGTCGTTGGAAGCGCCGGTGGTCTGCACGCCGAATACCAGCTCCTCTGCGGCACGGCCGCCTACCAGAGTACGCAGCTCCGTGCGCAGCTCCTGAGAGGTTTTCAGATACTTTTCTTCCTCAGGCATCTGCATGGTGTAGCCCAACGCGCCGGAGGTGTGGGGAACAATGGTGATCTTGGAAACAGGCTGCGCGTGTTTCTCCAAAGCGGCAACCAGCGCGTGACCCACCTCGTGGTAGGCGATGATGCGCTTTTCTGTGTCAGACAGCACTGTGTTTTTCTTCTCGGTGCCGGCAATGACCGTTTCGAAGGAGACCACAAGGTCCTCCTGATTGACCGCCTTGCGGCCCTTACGAACGGCGCGCAAAGCCGCCTCATTCACTAAGTTTGCAAGGTCTGCGCCAACTGCGCCTGCGGTGGCTTGAGCGATCTTCCGCAAGTCCACATCCTCGGCCAGCTTGATCTTCTTGGTATGCACTTTCAGGGTGTCCAAACGACCCTGCAGGTTGGGGCGGTCCACAATGATCTGCCGATCAAAGCGTCCTGCACGAAGCAGGGCCTTGTCCAAAATTTCCGGCCGGTTGGTGGCGGCAAGACACACAATACCCTTGGAAGAGTCAAAGCCGTCAATTTCGCCCAGCAACTGGTTTAAGGTCTGCTCGTGCTCGGAGTTGCCGCCGTAGCGGGAATCCCGGGCGCGGCCTACCGCGTCGATTTCGTCAATGAAGATAATACAGGGGGCCACCTTTGCGGCCTGCTGAAACAAATCTCTTACCCGGCTTGCACCCACGCCCACGAACATCTCCACAAAGTCCGAACCGGAAATGGAGAAGAACGGCACATTTGCCTCACCGGCCACAGCCTTGGCCAGCAGCGTCTTACCCGTACCGGGAGAGCCTACCAGCAGCGCGCCCTTGGGCAGCTTTGCGCCGATCTCGGTGTACTTTTGGGGGTTATGCAGGAAGTCGATGATCTCCTGCAGAGATTCCTTAGCTTCATCCTGACCGGCCACATCCCGGAAAGTGACGCCGGTCTGCTTTTCCATGTAGACCTTGGCCTTGCTTGCGCCGATGTTGCCCATCATACCGCCGCCCATTTTCTTGGTCAGCAGCATCATAATGCCGAAGATTGCGCCAAACATGATCACATAGTAGAGGATCATCATAATGGTGGAGTTATCCTCCACGATCTCCACATCCACAGATGTACCCAGCTCATCCAACTCCCGGGCAAGACCCAGAATGTCGCCGTTGGGCAGACCTGTGAAGCAGGCCTTCTGCTGGGAGGGGTGTTTGGCCGCTTCGGTCTTGGTCATATACACGACCCGGTCGTAGCGGATCTCCACCTCGGCCAGATTGTCCTTTTCCGCCTCAGCCATAAATTCGCTGAAGGTGGTCTGGGTGTATTGGCTGTTGGAAACGGTGTTGTAAATGGTGCTGATGATCAGAACCAAAGCCACCGTGATCATAAGTGCGAACCATATGGAAAACTTAGGCCGCTTGCCGTCCGGCTTTTTGGGCGGCTGATTGTTTTTAGGATCCATAATTTACCTCCTTGGGGGAGCATTTTATCTATCATAGCACATTTTTCCGCCGCCTGCAACGAATGATACAGCTCCAAGCGGTAAAATTTCTGTAAATTTCCGGCAAGCCATCCGCGAGATGTAAAAAAAGGCAGTTGTGAACGGAAAGAAAATCTGTTATAATGAGATAGATTATAAAATGCGTAATCTTTTCTTACGAAAGAAAGGACGGAATGAAGATATGCGACAGGATAGAGACAACTTCCGCCGGCGGGATAACCGCCCCCAAAGACGGGAGGAACAAAGCCCGATCGAAGAAAACGAAAACCAGCTGGAGGGCAGAAATGCGCTGACCGAAGCCCTTCGCAGCGGCCGCACCATCGATAAGGTGTTCATTGCCGCCGGCGATACGGACAGAGCGCTCCAGCATCTGGCCGCCCAGGCCAAGGAGGCCGGCGCGGTGGTGGTGCCTGTGGACAGAAGAAAGCTGGACTTTATGAGCTTTACCCACTCCCATCAGGGCGTGATTGCCTTGGCTGCGGCCCGGGAGTACTATACCATCGATGATATTCTGCAGGAGGCAGCCGACCGGGGCGAAGCACCGCTGATCGTCATTTGCGATGAGCTGTCCGACCCCCATAATTTGGGCGCGATTATGCGTTCTGCCGAGTGCGCCGGCGCACACGGTGTGATCATCCCCAAGCGCAGAAGCGTGGGCCTCACTGCTACGGTGGCCAAGGCCTCTGCCGGCGCGGTGGAGTATATGAAGGTGGCCAAGGTCAGCAACATCAACAATGCCATCGCCGAACTGAAAGAGAAAGGCGTGTGGATCTACGGCACAGCCGCCGAAGGCTCTGCGCCTATGTACAAAGCAGATCTGACCGGCCCTGCCGCCATCGTCATCGGCAATGAAGGTGTGGGTATGAGCCAGCTTGTCCGCAAGAATTGCGATATGCTGGTGCATATCCCTATGAAGGGACAGATTTCATCACTGAACGCATCTGCGGCGGCAGCGATCTTGCTGTATGAAGCGGTGCGGCAGAGACTACCCTAAGGAGGTCTACTATGGACGAAAAAGAGCGTCAGGAATTCGACTTAGATGACATTATGAAAGAATTCGGCGACGAGCCTGAAGAGCAGCCTGCACAGGAGCAGACCGAGGAGCTTCCGCAGGACACTAAGCGGATGGCGTTTGTGCAGACCGAAGAAATGGACGACACCAAGCGGATGGACTCTGTGCAGACCGAGACCCCTGACTTTGATATGCTGGACGAAACACGCCGCATTGACCTGCAGGAGCTTCAGGAAGATACCTCCGGCGACACCATTCGTATGGAGGGGCTGCGGGAAGAGCTGGCCAAAATGGAAACAGAAGAGGAACAGGACGAGCCCTTTACCGAGCAGTGGGAGCCGGAATATGAGCAGCCTATGGGCGAGTACATTCCGCCTCAGCCCATTGCCTTCCGTCCCCGTAACCGTCTGCAGGAGCTGAAGCAGAAGCTGATCGCCGGCCCGGAAAAGCGGTTCTATGAGCTGTCCGAGCAGGGCGTTGGCAAGCTGCAGGTGGCTATTTTCTTGAGCACACTGGTGGTGCTGATCGCAGCGATCTCCACGGTTATGTATGCCTTCGGCGCCGTGCAGGAGAACCGGCTGCGGCTGATGGTCTTTGGCCAGTTTTTGGCAATGCTGATCACGGCTCTGCTGGGCAGCTTCCAGCTGATCGAGGGCTTTGCCGATATGGGCAAAAAGAAGTTTACCTTAAATTCTTTGCTGGCGATCACCTTCCTTGTTTGCTGTGTTGACGGCGTGTTCTGCTTAAAGCAGGTGCGTGTGCCTTGCTGCGCCGCCTTCAGCTTGGAAATGCTGATGTCCCTGTGGAGTGCATATCACCGCAGAAACACAGAGATGTCTCAAATGAATACCATGCGCAAGGCCATCCGGCTGGACGGCATTGTGCCTTATGATAACTACTTAAACGGCGCAAGAGGCCTGCTCCGCAAGGACGGTCAGGTCGAGGACTTTATGGACCACTACGCCGAAATCGGCAAGCCGGAGGTGCGGCTGAACCGCTACAGCCTTGTGGCGATGTTCATTGCCTTTGCCATCGGTATTGCGGCCTTCGTCCTGCAGCTGGCCGACGGCATTATGAATGCCATCGTTGCCGGTGTGCAGGTAACGGCGGTGTCGCTGCTGGCGGCAGTGCCGGCCTCCTCCTTTATCAGCCAAAGTCGTCCGGCGGCCTTGCTGGACCGCAGACTTTCCCGGCTGGGAACGGTGATCTGTGGCTGGCGCGGCGTAGAGGGTCTGAGCGGCGAGGTGATCTTCCCTCTGAGCTTTAACGACCTGTTCCCTGTGGAGGCTGTCCGCCTGAATGGTATGAAATTCTACGGCAACCGGGAGCCGGAGCAGGTGCTTGCCTATGCAACTGCCCTGATCAATGCCTCCGAAAGCGGCCTGAGCCCTCTGTTTACTCACATTCTGGATATGCAGGGCGGCAGACCCTATACCGCCTACGAACTGGAGCATTTTATGGACGGTGGTGTCCGCGGCACAGTGAACGGCGACGATGTTATGGTGGGCTCTTACACCTTCTTAAAGAATATGGGCATTGAAGTGCCTCACGCCGCAAAGCTAAATTATGCGGTGTATGTGGCAGTCTCCGGCCAGCTGGCAGGCCTGTTTGCCATCAACTACGAGAAGACCCGGTCGGCTATGGCCGGTGTGACCACCTTGGGCGCATACCGGAAGCTTTACAGCACATTGATCTCCAACGATTTTATGCTCACTCACGACTTTTTGCAGAGCAAGCTGGATATCAAGCCCAAGCGCTTCCTGCTGCCGGAGCATAATATCCGGGAGCAGCTGCGGCAAACAGAGCCGGAGGCAGAGGCACCGGTGCTGATGATGACTACCTCCATCGGCCTTGCGCCCTTGGCCTACGGCGTTACCGGCGCCCGTATGCTTCGGACCACCTGCCGTCTTGGCACGGTGCTGCATATGATCGGCGGCATTGTGGGTCTGGCGATCATGGCCTGCCTTGTGGCCCTTGGCGCGCTGGATCTTTTGACCCCGGCCAATATGTTCCTGTATCAGCTGGTTTGGCTGATCCCGGCGATCCTGATCACCGAGTGGGCCCGTTTGATTTGATAAAAAACAACAAGAGCGATGCTGCGGCATCGCTCTTGTTTTATGGGCTTTTTGGTAATTGTTCCAAAAATTCCCTACTGACAGAGACTCTTGTAAAAATAACAAAAATAAGCATTGAAATCGGCCTCTTCTTCGTGTATAATGTATGTATTGTGGTGCTAGGCACCACTTCCCATGAAAGGAGAATGAAACATACATGTACACCGCAAACGCAATTCGTAACATTTGTCTGCTGGGCCATAGCGGCAGCGGCAAGACTGCTTTGGCTGAGAGCCTGCTTTACATGACCGGTGCCATTGACCGTATGGGCAAGAATGCCGACGGCAACACCGTTTGTGATTACGACCCCGAGGAGATCCGTCGTAATATTTCTATTTCTACTTCCTTGGTACCTTTGATTTATAAGAATACCAAGCTGAACATTTTGGACACCCCCGGTGGCTTCGACTTCTCCGGCGCTGTTGTGGAAGCTCTGCGCGCTGCTGACGCTGCCATCATCGTCTGCGCTGCCAAGGACGGCATCACCGTTGGTTTGGAGAAGGCTTGGAAGTACTGCCAGGACCGCAATATGCCCTGTATGATCTACATCTCCAAGGTAGATGAAGACAACTCCGACTACAATGCCACCTTCAGCGCTCTGCGTGAAAAGTATGGCAATCAGGTCGCTCCCGTTGTTGTTCCCATCTGGGATGCAAGCCACAAGGTCACCGGCATCATCGATGTGCTGAACAAGCGCGCTTACGAGATGCAGAACTTAAAGCGCGTGGAGATCGCTATTCCCGAAGGTAAGGAAGATGTGATCACCGAGTTCAATGACGCGCTGAAGGAAGCCGTTGCTGAGACCAGCGAAGAGTTTATGGATAAGTTCTTCGGCGGTGAGGACTTCACCTATGCCGAAATGCTCAAGGGCATGCACCAGGGCGTTCTGGATCGCACCATGATCCCTGTGGTCTGCGGCTCCGGCATGAACTGTCTGGGCAGCCTGATGCTGATGGACTACATCATTGAGCTGTTCCCCAACCCCATCGAGGGCAACTACCACAAGGCCACTTTGGCTGACGGTAGCACCGAGGAGTTCGTGGTATCTCCCGGCGGCGTTCCCTCCGCTTTCGTATTTAAGACTGTTTCCGATCAGTACGGTAAGTACTCCTATGTGAAGGTCCTGTCCGGCGAGATCACCTCTGACACCACCTTGGTCAATGCCCGTACCGGCGAGACCGAGAAGCTGGGCCGTCTGTACGCTATGTGCGGCAAGAAGGCTACCGAAGTCAAGAGCCTGACCTGCGGTGACATCGGCGCCATCGGTAAGATGGATAAGGTCAAGACCGGCGACACCCTGTGCGATCCTCGTAAGGTCGTCAGCCTGAAGCAGCTGCCCTACGCACCTTCCTGCTATTCTATGGCTATCGCTCCCAAGACCAAGGGTCAGGAAGAAAAGGTCGCAGCAGGCCTTGCCCGTCTGAACGAAGAAGATCCTTCCTTCTCCATGGTCAACAACGCTGAGACCCACCAGTTGGTCATCTCCGGCGCAGGCGACCAGCAGCTGGATGTTCTGGTTGCAAAACTGAAGAGCCGCTTCGGCGTTGACGCTGAACTGAGTCCTGCAAAGGTTGCATTCCGCGAAAAGATCAAGAAGACCGTTCAGGCCCACGGCCGTCATAAGAAGCAGACCGGCGGTTCCGGCCAGTTCGGTGATGTTTGGATCCGCTTCGAGCCTCAGGAAGAGCAGGACGAGCTGATCTTCGATGTAGAAGTCGTCGGCGGCGCTGTTCCCAAGAACTTCAACCCCGCTGTTGAAAAGGGTATTCAGGAAGCCGTTCTGAAGGGACCCTTGGCCGGCTATCCCATGGTTGGTCTGAAGGCTGTTCTGTACGATGGCTCTTACCACCCTGTTGACTCCAACGAAATGGCATTTAAGCTGGCTGCTATTCTGGCCTTCAAGGAAGCAATGCCCAATGCAATGCCCACCCTGCTTGAGCCTGTTGGCGCACTGGCAGTTACCGTTCCTGAATCCTATGTTGGTGATGTTATGGGCGACCTGTCCAAGCGTCGCGGCCGTCCTATGGGTATGAACCCCGATGCCGACGGCAACACCGTTGTTGAGGCCGAAGTTCCCATGGCTGAAATGAGCAGCTACGCCATCGACCTGCGTGCTATGACTCAGGCTCGCGGCAGCTTCACTCTGGAGTTCGTCCGTTACGAGGAAGTGCCTAAGGCCAACCAGCAGAAGATCATCGACGAAGCTAAGAACGACGAATAATCGAAATCCGAAGAGCGGTGCAGAAATTCTCTGCACCGCTTTTTTCTGTGGAAAAACCGGATCAGATATGCTATACTAAAGAAAAAAGTAAAGGGGGGAGCAAAATGCTGCCGCAGGAATTTTTGGACAGAGTCAAAACGCAATTGAATGAGGAATACCCGGCTTTCTTGGAAAGCCTGGAGCGTCCGCGCGCGGTAGCATTGCGGTTTAACCCTCTTAAGGGCGATGCGCCCCGGCTGCCCTTCGTGCAGGACAATGTGCCTTGGGAGCCCAATGGCTACTATTATGACCCGGATGCCCGTCCCGGTCTGCACCCCTACCACGAGGCCGGCGTATACTATTTGCAGGAGGCCAGCGCAATGTCGGCGGTGGCGCTGCTTGACCCTCAGCCCGGTGAACGGGTCTGTGATTTATGTGCCGCCCCCGGCGGCAAGACCACCCAGATCGCCGGCAGAATGATGGGGCAGGGGCTTCTTCTGTGTAATGAGATCAACCCCAAGCGCGCCCAGATCCTGTCCCGCAATGTTGAGCGGATGGGCGTTGCCAATGCCCTTGTCACCAATGAACACCCGGCCCGTCTGGCAGAAAAATATGAAGGCTTTTTCCATCGGGTGCTGATCGACGCGCCCTGCTCCGGCGAGGGTATGTTCCGCAAGGAGGAGGCGGCGGTCACCGATTGGAGCCAGCAGACCGTGGAGATGTGCGCCCGGCGTCAGGCGGAAATTCTGCGCTCCGGCGCGGCGCTTCTGCAGCCCGGTGGACGGCTGGTGTACTCTACCTGCACCTTTGCGCCTGAGGAGAACGAGCAGACCATCACCAATTTTTTGAGCGAACACCCGGAATTTGCCCTTGAGGCAGTAGCTGCCCCTTGGTTCACACCGGCAGGGGAGGGACAGTTCCGCCTGTGGCCTCATAAGCTGCTGGGCGAGGGCCATTTTGTGGCGGTGCTGCGTAAATCCGGCGGCGAAGAAGCAGACACCAAAACCGCTCCCGGCGAAAAGCTGCCCAAAGAGTGGACGGAATTTGCCAAAGATCTAAACATCAGCCTGCCTCAAGGCAAGGCCGTTTTCTTCGGCAGCAGCCTGTACTGGGCAAGCGAGGAAATGCCCGATTTAAGAGGCATCAAGGTGCTGCGCCCGGGCCTTGAGCTGGGTGAAATGAAGAAGGATCGGTTCGAGCCTGCCCACGCATTGGCCCTCTACTTAAAGACCGCCTCGAGAACATTGGACCTGCCTGCCGACGGTCCGGAAATCGCTGCCTATATGCGCGGCGAGGTGCTTCCGGCCGATACCCGTGGCTGGACGCTGGTGCGCGTGGATACCTACTCCATCGGCTGGGGAAAATGCGACGGAAAAGTACTTAAAAACCATTATCCCAAGGGTTTGCGCCGATAAAAGGCAAGAAAATTTTGCTTTACATAACAAATATCCTATGGTATAATTAAGAAGTTAAATTGAATTATGCAAGGAGTGAATCATCCTTGGCTAAATATGTGATAAACGGCAAAAACCGGCTGGAAGGCGCGGTAACGATCAGCGGCGCGAAGAACGCTGCGGTTGCGATCTTACCGGCAGCCATTTTGGTGGACGGAAAGTGCAGAGTGGAGAATGTACCGGATATTTCCGACGTGCGGATCCTTCTGAACATTCTGAAGGATATGGGTGCTGTGATCGAAGAGGAAGATGGCGGAACCATCACCTTGGACTGCACCAATATCAACAGCACCAACCCCAACCCGGAATTGGTGCGCCAGATGCGCGCCAGCTACTACCTGATGGGCGCACTGCTGAGCCGGTTCCACAGAGCGAATGTGGCTCTGCCCGGCGGCTGTAACTTTGCTTCCCGCCCCATCGATCAACATATTAAAGGCTTTATGGCGCTGGGCGCCGATGTAGAAGAAACAGAAGATTATGTAAACCTGAAGCCCGCTACCCGCGGCTTGCGCGGCAACCGCGTCAGCCTTGATGTGGTCAGCGTGGGCGCAACGGTGAACATCATTATGGCAGCTTGCCTGCTGCCTGGCCAGACCATTATCGAAAACGCAGCCAAAGAACCCCATATCGTTGATTTGGCGAACTTTTTGAATACAATGGGCGCCAACATCTCCGGCGCCGGTACTGACACCGTGAAGATCCGCGGTGTGGAACGGCCCACCGGCGGCACCTACGCCATCATCCCTGACCAGATCGAGGCCGGCACTTACATAGCGGCAGCCTCTGCAGCCGGCGGCGATGTGCTGGTACAGAATGTGATCCCCAAGCATATGGAGTGTATCACCTCCAAGCTGCAGGAAATGGGCGTAGACTTTGAATATTACGATGACGCCATCCGCGTCATTTCCAACGGTAAGCTTCAGCATACCACCGTCAAGACCCGTCCTTATCCCGGCTTCCCCACGGATATGCAGGCGCAGGTCTGCGTGTGTATGAGCATTGCCGAGGGCACCAGCCGCCTGACCGAGAGCGTGTATGAGACTCGTTTCTTCGGCTACTGCACAGAGCTTGCGGCAATGGGCGCGGATATTCTCATCAACGGCAAGACGGCCAGTATCAGCGGCCGGGAGAAGCTGATGGGCACCCGTGTGCGCGCCCACGACTTGCGAGCCGGCGCTGCGCTGGTGATCGCAGGTTTGGTTGCCGAAGGCACAACGGAGATCGAAAACATCCACTTCATCGAGCGTGGCTACGAGCGTATGGTGGAAAAACTCTCCGCCTTGGGCGCAGACATCAAACGAATTGAAGATTAAAAAACCTAGGGCTTTTGCCCTAGGTTTTTTCTTATTCAAACAACGAAGTGGACAAATATCGGTCGCCGGTGTCCGGCAGGAGCACCACGATGGTCTTGCCTTCATTTTCCTTTGCAAGCGCCACAGCCGCGTAAAGGGCCGCGCCGGAGGAGATGCCCACTAAAACACCTTCCGTGCGCCCCAGCAGCCGTGCAGCCTCAAAGGCCTCGGCCTGAGTGACAGGAATGATGCGGTCGTAAATTTCGGTATTCAGCACCTTCGGCACAAAGTTTGCGCCGATGCCCTGCAACCCGTGAGGGCCGGCCTTGCCGCCGGAGAGCAGGGGAGAGTCCGAAGGTTCTACAGCCACCACCTGCACCTCGGAATTTTTGCCCTTCAAGAATTCACCCACACCGGTGATGGTGCCGCCGGTTCCCACGCCGGCTACGAAAATGTCCACCTGACCGTCGGTATCTGCCCAAATTTCAGGGCCGGTGGTCTTGCGATGAGCCTCTGCGTTGGCCGGGTTGCCGAATTGGTCGGGAATGAAGCTGCCGGGGATCTCTTTGGCCAGCGCTTCCGCTTTGTCGATCGCACCTTGCATACCCAAGCTGCCGGGGGTCAGCACCAGCTCCGCGCCATAGGCCTTCATCAGCAGCTGACGCTCTTTGCTCATGGAGTCGGGCATCACGATGATGGTCCGATAGCCACGGGTGGCAGCCACGCTGGCCAAGCCGATGCCCGTATTGCCGGAGGTAGGCTCGATGATCACAGAACCGGCCTGCAAAACACCGCGCTGTTCTGCGTCCTCAATCATAGCCAGCGCCACCCGATCCTTGGCAGAGCCTGCCGGGTTGAAGGATTCCATTTTCGCCAGCAGCCGACCCTTCAGACCCAGCGCCTTTGCCAATTCGCCAAGCTCCAAAAGGGGTGTGTTGCCGATCAGCTCGCCGGCGGATTTGTAAAGAGCCATACCCAAACCTCCCAAAACATTTCTTAAATTATACAGCCCAAAAAGATTTGTTGTCAATAGGAACATTGACAAGGGGGTCATCCTATGATATAAAGAGGAAAAAACAAGCAGGAGGGAGAAAAATGACCCCGTTTGAAGAGAAAATTGAATCCGTGGTAGATAGCATTTTGGCCGATTACAGCGGCGACCGTGACATCGATAAGATCGAGCTTTACCGCAAGCCCGACAAGGATGTGGTCATCGACATTATCGAAAAACTCCGCAGAATCGTCTTCCCCGGATATTTTAAAGATAAAAACTACCGGATGTACAATGCCAAGAATAACCTGTCCATGCTCATTGAGGATGTGCTGTTTAACTTAAACCGCCAGATCGCGCTGGTGTTCCAAAGCGGCGGTGAGCTGGAGGAGTCCGCCCAAGCCCACGCCCAGGATGTGTGCCTTGCGTTTTTTCAGAGGATTCCCGCGGTGCGGGCGATGGTGCAGACGGACTTGGAGGCGGCCTACGAGGGTGACCCGGCGGCCACAGGTATGGCGGAGATCATTTTTGCCTACCCGGGTCTGTTTGCCATTACGGTCTATCGCTTGGCTCACGAGCTGTATACGCTGAATGTGCCGATGCTCCCTCGCATTATGACCGAGTATGCCCATAGCACCACCGGCATCGACATTCACCCCGGCGCCACCATCGGCAAGTACTTCTTCATCGACCACGGCACCGGCATCGTCGTAGGTGAGACCACGGTGATCGGTGAAAATGTGAAGATCTATCAGGGTGTCACCTTGGGCGCGCTGTCTACCCGTGGCGGTCAGAGCCTGCGAGGCAAGCGCCGTCACCCCACCATTGAGGACAATGTGACCATCTACGCCGGCGCATCTGTGCTGGGCGGAGAAACGGTGATCGGACGGGATTCGGTGATTGGCTCCAACGCCTTTATCACCAAGTCCGTTGCCCCTTGCACCACCGTGTCTATCAAAAGTCAGGAGTTGCAAATGAAGACCCGCGCTGACTGCGCCGGCTGCTCCAATGTGTTCTGGTGCGAATAAGCTTGACCGCTGACCTTAACGGGTCAGCGGTTTTTACGCATCCGATGGCAGCAAAAGTAGCATGGGGTAGATCAGCTGCCCGTGGGCATCGTCGATGGATTTCCACTCCCCGTCGTCCCGGCGCAAATAATGGGCGCCCTGCTGCAGATAGGTGCTGTCCGGCCCGTGGGAGTATTTCAGGGTGATCCGGCAGATGAAATCGTAATTTCCCTCGGGGATCACCGGCCCGAAGGGCCGCAGCAGCCGCAAATAGGTCAGCATATGTCCAATGCTGCTGGCCTGGGTGTAGGTGCGGCTGATGGTGCTGCCCGGCTGCTCGTATTCCACCTGAATGCCGGTCACCGCCCGGCCCACCGGCTCTCGGGCACAGCCGCTAAGTAAAATTGCCAAAATAAGGATAAATATGAGCCGTTTCATCTTCGTCACCACCTGCTGACAGTATGACACAAAAGGGCGCGATTTATAACGGAGCCGCTAAAAAAGCTTGCGCCTCTTGTAATAAGGAAAATTTTGTGGTAAACTTTAAAATATATTATGGATATTATGCGCTTACGGAGGCAATTATGCGTTTACCTTATCCGCCTTAGGCTTCAAGTTGCAAAAAATCGATTACTTGGAGGAATATTATGTCAACTTTAACTGAAGAAATCAGCCGCCGCCGGACCTTTGCGATCATCTCCCACCCGGACGCCGGTAAAACCACATTAACCGAAAAATTCCTGCTCTACGGCGGCGCCATCGCTCAGGCCGGCGTTGTTAAGGGCAAGAAAAACTCCCGTGCTGCCACCTCCGACTGGATGGAGATCGAAAAGCAGCGTGGTATTTCCGTCACATCCTCTGTTATGCAGTTCCAGTACGGTGGCTTCTGCATCAACATTTTGGACACCCCTGGTCACCAGGTCTTCTCCGAAGATACCTATCGCACCCTGATGGCTGCCGACTCTGCCGTTATGGTCATCGACGGCGCAAAGGGCGTTGAGCCCCAGACCCGGAAGCTGTTCAAGGTCTGCGCTATGCGCCATATCCCTGTGTTCACCTTTATCAACAAGATGGACCGGGAAACCAAAGACCCCTTTGAACTGCTGGACGAAGTAGAACGGGAACTGGGTATCGAGACCTACGCAATGAACTGGCCCATCGGCTGCGGCAAGGACTTTCAGGGTGTGTATGACCGTGAAAAGAGCCAACTGCTGTTCTTCTCCGGCCTGAACGGCAAAGCCAAGGCCGAAAAGACCGAGGTAGACCTGTACGATAAGAAGGTAGCCGAGCTGCTGGACAGCGAGACCAAGCATCAGCAGCTGATCGACGATGTGGAGCTGCTTTCTGCAGGCCGTGAAATGGACTTTGAGGCCGTCCGCTGCGGCGAACTGTCCCCCGTGTTCTTCGGCTCTGCGCTGACCAACTTCGGCATCGAGCCGTTCTTGGAGAACTTCCTGAAGCTGACACCGCCGCCTCTGCCTCGGGTTTCCGATGCAGGTCAGGTGGATACCTTCAGCCCGGATTTCTCCGCTTTCGTCTTTAAAATTCAGGCCAATATGAACAAGGCCCACCGTGACCGTCTGGCATTTATGCGGATCTGCTCCGGCAAATTCCAGCGTGATGCAGAATACTACCATATGCAGGGCGGCCGCAAAATGCGCCTGTCCCAGCCCCAGCTGCTGATGGCCGCTGAGCGTGAGATCGTGGACGGGGCCTATGCAGGCGATGTGATCGGCGTGTTCGACCCGGGCATTTTCTCCATCGGTGACACCATCACCGTGGCCAACAAGAAGTTCCTCTATTCCGGCATTCCTACTTTTGCACCGGAGCATTTCTGCCGTGTGTCCGCCAAGGACTCCATGAAGCGCAAGCAGTTCGTCAAGGGTACTGAGCAGATCGCTCAGGAGGGCGCTATCCAGATCTTCAAGACCCCCAACTCCGGTATGGAGGAAGTGATCGTGGGCGTTGTGGGTACGCTGCAGTTTGATGTGTTCGAGTACCGTATGAAGAATGAGTACGGCGTGGATCTGCGTATGGATATGCTGCCCTACGAGGAGAGCCGCCTGATCGGAGCCTAGCCCGGTGATGTGAGCGACCTGAACTTGGGCTCAGATGCTGAGCTGCTGGAGGACTATCGCGGCCGAAATCTGCTGGTGTTCAGCAGTTACTGGGCCATTGACTTCACCTGCAAGCGCAACCCCGGCCTTGTGTTAAAAGAAATTGTGGTGGAAGAGGGTTAATCTTCTCGCCTAGGAGGAAACCAAATGGATTTTTCCCCTGTTATTGACTATGTAGAGCGTGTGCTGCGCGCTGAAAAAGGCGTTCCCGGCTGCGACCTCGTTATCAAGCAAAATCACGAAACACTGCTGCGTTACAGCAGCGGTGTTTCCGATTATGAGGGTCAAAAACCCGTGTCGGAGCGCGACATCTACCAGATGTACTCCTGCACCAAGGTGATGACCTGCACCGCCGCTATGCAGTTAGTCGAGCGTGGCGTCATCGGCTTGGACGACCCGGTGAGCAAGTACCTGCCCGATTTTGCCGATGCCTTTTTGATGAAGGACGGCCAAAAGGTGCGCCCGGAAAAGACGATGACCGTGCGCCACTTGTTCACTATGAGCGCCGGCTTTGACTATGACCGGGCAACAAAGCCCATTTTGGACACCATCGCAGAAAATCCCCACGCCACCACCTTGGACATCGTCAATGCCTTGGTGCGCTCGCCCTTGCAGTTTGAGCCGGGCACCCAGTTTCTTTACAGTATGTGCCACGATGTGCTGGCGGCTGTGGTGGAGGTGGCCTCCGGCCTGCGCTTTTCAGACTTCCTGGCAGAAAACATCTGGAAGCCCTTGGGGCTTACGGACACCAATTTCCAAATCACGCAAGATGTGATGGACAGAATGTCTGCCCAGTACATTTGCTACGAAAAAGGCAAGATCCGCCCCTACAAAAACTACCGGGACTTTAACCTGACCGACCGTTATGAAAGCGGCGGTGCAGGTCTTTACTCCACGGTCAATGACTATAGCCTCTTTGCAGATGCGCTGGCCTGCGGCGGCATAGGCGCAACGGGCAACCGGATCTTAAAGTCCGAGACCATCGACCTGATGCGTACCGAGCAGCTGCGCAATTATGCAATGAACCCCAGCTTCGGCTGCGCGGCCGGCCCGGGCTATGGTTATGGTTTGGGCGTGAGAACCTTGGTTGACAGATCTAGCGGTGTACGCAGTTCCATCGGCGAATTTGGCTGGGACGGCGCAGCAGGCAGCTATGTGATGATCGATCCGGCCTATAACCTGTCTATCTTCTTTGCGATGCATGTGATCAGCTGGCCCTCTCTCATCGGCTGCGGCCACGCCCCCATCCGCGACCTGACTTATGAAGTTTTGGGCTTAAATTGATAAAAACAGATACCCTAATTGGGGTATCTGTTTTTTTGTGCAAATTATGCTATAATAAAAATAAGGAATTACCCCTCTTTCAGTCGTATAATAAGTGAAACCCTTAAGGAGGAGAGCATATGGACAACGGCGCAAGTAGCTACCGCCGTTTCCTGGATGGTGACGAAAGTGCATTTGAGGACATTATGAAGGAGCTGTTCCGCGGACTGGTTTTCTTCATTGATGGCTTCGTGCGCGATACCCACGCGGCAGAGGATATCGCAATCGATACCTTCTCCGATCTTGTGGTACATAGGCACCGCTATAACTTCAAAGTGACCTTAAAGACCTACCTGTATATGGTGGGCAGGAGTCGGGCGCTTGATTATATCAAGCACCGTAAAGTGCTTGAATTTACAGAACTTTCCGAAGTTCAAGACATTGCCGACGACGAAGTCCTTGAAGAAACGGTGCTGCAGAGCGAGCAAAAGCGGCTCATTCACGCCGCCCTTGCCAAGCTGCCGCAGGATATGCGTGTGGCGGTTCACCTCATCTACTTTGACGAGATGACCTATGAGGAAGCCGCCAAGGTTATGAGGAAAAACCGCAAGCAGGTGGATAACCTTTTGTATCGTGCAAAAAAGGAACTTCGCGTCATTCTGGGAAAGGATGGTGAGTTGTTACGATGAGAGATTTAATGGAATGTCAGGCGGAGGTGTTCCGCCGCAGTGAAAAAAGAATATTTGAGCGGAAGCAGCGCCGAAACCATATCCTGATGGCCTGCGTGCCGGTGGTGCTGTGCGCGACCGTGCTTTTCGCGCTGAAGCCCATAATGCCCTCCGATCAAAAAACAGAGCCGGAAGATGCTACACAGCAGGAGTCCACAGGTCTGCCGGAAAGTGACGGTATGATGGCCTCCAATTCCGTGGCGGTCATTGGCTCCGGCTTTTCCAACAATGTTACCTTGGTGGAGGACTTCCAGGAGATCACGGGCATTTTGGAAAGCATTACGACCGGCGACCGAAACGATGCCACTACCGATAAGCCTTCGTTTGGCGTGGCTGGCGATGCATCGGAGGTGGTTGGCGCCGCTCCCATGTCCGGTGGCTATCTGGTCACCGTAAAGGATGAAAACGGCATAGAAACGGTCTATCGGCTGGATGGCTTGAGCCTTGTGAATCAAACCACCAACGAGCGCTTCCTTATGGACGCAGATACCAGCCTGCTGCTGAATAACGCCCTGGGCATTCCGCAGAACTGAAAGAGAAAGGAATTGCTATGAAAAGAATATTGACCGCCGTGTTGGGTCTTGCCTTGCTTTTTGGCCTTGCCGGCTGCAAGGTGCCGGATACGGTTACCAATTTAGACGGCAGCAAGCAGACCGCAGCCGAAGTGAAGAGCAACGCCCAATATATCCACACAGGCAGCCCTGCAGAAGGGGAGACCTACCCCCAAGTGTATGTGGTCAAAAGCAAGGATGAACTGAGCGACCACGATTCCATTCGCTCCTTGCCTGCCTGCAACGGCTATGACGAAGCATTTTTCGAAAAGAGCTATCTGCTTCTGGTGCTTTTGGGAGAGGGCAGCGGCTCTGTCCGCCATCATGTAAAAAGTGTGGAGCAGACCGCCGACAAAAAGCTTGCCGTTTCCATCGACCGCATCGTGCCGGAGGCCGGCACCTGCGATATGGCCAAGTGGCATATCATTTTGGAGCTGAGCCGGGATACTGAGATCGAGGACGAAAAGAGCGTGCAGGTCTTCATAGATTCTGAACTTCGCTGGGACGGTGGGCAAATGGCCGACCATACCCACACGGTCGCTACCGCAGAATTGTCCTTTGCCAGCTCCGCAGAATTCTATGACTTAAACACCCAGACAACGCTCTATATGGACGGCAAGGAATATACCTTCCAGTTTGGTAATTCCGTCACCCTGACCGATTTGCTTGCCAAGCTGAACTACGACCCCAACCGGGTCTGCAGATGTATGGCCCAATTTAAGGTCGACACGGAATTGGGTACAAACTACCAAATCCATTTGGACAATGGCTTTGTCCGCTGCGACAAGGGGCAGGCGGCCCTGACCCAAGCGCAGATCGACACCATCGCAGAAATTGTGAACTGGGCAAAGACCAACTGCTGAGGTTTTACCTGAAAGGAGGCACCCGTAATGAAAAAGAAAGTGATTCTGATCGTCCTTGCCATCGTGATCTTTCTGGCCGTTCTCTTTGTGCCCGTCCCGAAAGGCCCTTATCAGGATGGCGGCACAAGGGAATATGCCGCCCTGACCTATAAGGTCGTGGATTGGAACCGCAGAACAGAAACCAGCACCTACGATAAAACAAAAGTCTATCTCTTCCCGGAAAATTTCAGATCCATCAACGACCTTTGGCACAAAGAAGAGGACGAAGTGGAAACCACGTTCATTGCCACGGTGGCAGAAAAATATTCCACGTCCGTTGTGGTGGAGCCGATTCCCAGTTGCGCAATATTTGGTGCCGGTCAGAGGATCTCGTTTGATATCCTGTACTTGGAAGATATTGGCGCCGAGGTGGGCAGTACCGTCCAGATCACCTTCAAAGGCCCGGTAAAGGAAACGTCCCCTCTGCAGATTCGCGCAGTTAAGTGGGAGATGTCCCATGATTTGCGCCACAAGGAGTATACAGACCGCTGGCTGGACAAAGAGACCGCAAAAAAATATGATGACGACATCTTCACCCATATCGTTATCACGGAGATTTATTCCAATTGTTTCTTTGCCCAAACAGTAATTCCTATGCCCTATATCATCAAACTCAACGGTAAGCTGTCCGAAGATTGGTGCGTGGGCGATCAGGTTGTTTGCACCTACGAAAATACCTACTATGACCAAAAGAACAACCGGGTGGAAGTGGATATGCTTACCATTGAGCAAAGCGATTGGCAGCCTGCCCCGGGTGTGTGCTATAAGCCGGTGATCTATCTCTATCCGGAGGAAGAGACCGATGTTTTCGTCAAACTAAACTTAGACGGGGACTTAACCTGCACCTATCCTGTCTATAACAACGGTTGGAGCGTTACCGCAGCGCCTGACGGCACACTGACGGACGCCAATGGGCAGCAGTATAACTATCTGTACTGGGAGGGAGAAACAAACGCCCAATGGGATATGAGTAAGGGTTTCTGTGTCAAGGGCGAGGACACTGCGGAATTTTTGGAGCAGGCCTTGGAGAAACTGGGTCTTAACCGCAAAGAGGCCAACGAGTTTATCGTCTACTGGCTGCCTCTGATGGAGCAAAATCCCTACAATGTGATCGCGTTCCAGACGGATGTGTATACGCAGGCGGCAGAGCTGGAAATCAGTCCTGCGCCGGATACACTGATTCGCGTGTTTATGGCATGGCAGGGAACGGAAAGTTATGTAAACCTAGAAGCGCAAGAACTGACCGCACCCGACCGCACCGGCTTTACGGTAGTGGAATGGGGCGGCTCGGAGATCAAGTAAAATAAAAAAGAGCAGACACCGAAAGGTGTCTGCTTTTTTGTATCAGAAAAGCCTCCCTCTGGGAGGGAGGTGGGTTGCCGTAGGCAAGACGGAGGGAGAGAAAACTAAGTAGAACCCGCCAGAGATTCGTTTGCAACGAACCACTCGCCGGATATTCGTTCCGACCTCCCGCCGGAGATTCGTTTGCATTTTTGCCAAAGGCAAAAATTAAGGTTCGGCGCCGTCCATTGCATTAAAGTATGATTGCCACTGGCAATCATAAGGATTTATAATTCGCTGCGCGGAGCACCACGGCGCCGGCAACGCTCGTCCGCGTTGCATTTAAATCTTTCGAATCTCCGTCAGTTCCCCATTAAGAAAAGCCATACCACAAAAGTGGTATGGCTTTTCTTGGTGACCCGCCGGAGATTCGAACTCCGGACCCACTGCTTAAAAGGCAGTTGCTCTGCCAGCTGAGCTAGCGGATCGAATGGCTGGGATGGCAGGATTTGAACCTACGAATGCCAGAGTCAAAGTCTGGTGCCTTACCGCTTGGCGACATCCCAATATAGGCGGTCCGGCGCCGGACACACGGGGTATTATAGCACGATACCATATTTTTTGCAACTACTTTTTGTAAGAAGCGGAAAAAATAATCAATTCCATTGGCAACCGGAAATATATGTGATATAATTTGCCCCAAAGGGGGTAAGAAAATGCGTTTTCGGAAAATTTATGTGGAAATTTCCAATCTTTGCAACTTAAATTGCGCCTTCTGCCCCGGCACAAAACGCGCCCCCGGACGGCTGACGGCGGAGGCCTTTACAAGCCTGCTTCCTAAACTGCGACCCTACACGGATTTTCTGTACTTTCACATTATGGGCGAGCCCCTGTGCCACCCCCAGCTGGAGGAATTCCTGAATTTGGCAGGGGAGAATGGCTTCAAAGTCATTATCACCACCAACGGCACCCTCCTTGCCCGTCAGCAGGAGCTGCTGCTGTCAAGTCCGGCGCTGCATAAGGTGAACATCTCGCTCCACGCCTTCGAGGCCAACGATTTGCAAATGGATTTTGGTCAGTATCTGGACGAATGCTTCCAATTTGGCAAGGCTGCAAAGGGCAAAAAGCTGGTGGTCTACCGCCTTTGGAATCAGGGCGGCGCGGAGGCGAAAAACCAAGAGATACTCGATAGAATGAAAACCCACTTCCCCGGTGAATGGGAGCAAATGCGCCAAGGCATTCGGATTGCCGATGGCACATATCTGGAACACGGTGAAAAATTCGACTGGCCTGACCTGCAGGCAGAAGAGGGGGATGAGACCCTGTTCTGCTACGGTCTGCGTGACCAATTGGGTGTCCTCTGCGATGGCAGCGTTGTGCCTTGCTGCTTAGACCACGAGGGCGACCTGACCCTAGGCAACCTTTTCACCCAAGAAATGGACGAAATTCTAAATAGCCCCCGGGCAAAAGCCATTTACGACGGCTTCTCCAAAAAACAGGCGGTAGAACCCCTTTGCCGCCGGTGCGGCTACGCACGACGATTCAAATAAGAAAACCGGCTTGGAATCCAAGCCGGTTTTTGTATTACATTTTTTCTGGAGCAGAGAAGCCCAGAATGTGGATGCAAGATTCCAGAACGGTCTTGGCAAGACCGATCAGGCTGATGTAGCCTGCCTGCAGTTCCTTGTTCTCCTCGGTGAGGATCCGGGTCTCGTGATAGAACTTGTTGACCGCACCTGCCAACTCGTAGATGTAGGCGCAGATCACATTGGGGGAAGATGTCTTCAGAGCATTCTCCAAAGCCGGGCCTGCCTTGGTCAGTGCCAGCATCAGATCCTTTGCGTAGATGTTAGCCGGCACCTGCATAGGCAGATGCTCCCAAGCGCCGTACTTGGACAAAATGGATTTGATACGGACGATGGTGTAGAGAATGTAAGGACCGGTGTTGCCCTCAAATGCGGCAAAGCGCTCCATGTCGAAGTTGTAGTCCTTGGTGGGTTGGTTGCTCAGGTCGCCGTATTTCAGCGCCGCCATGGCAATCTTTGCGGTGGTCTCTTCCACTTCGTCTTCGGCAACGATTTGGTTCTCCACCACTTTTGTCCGGACGAAGTTGGTCATATCCGCAATCAGGGTCTGCAGACGCAGAACGCCACCGTCACGGGTCTTGAAAGGCTTGCCGTCAGCGCCGTTCATAGTGCCGTGACCCACATGCTCCAACTCGGTCTCAGGCTTTACGATGCCAGCCTTTCTGGACGCGCGGAACACCTGATCAAAGTGCAGGTTCTGCCGCTTGTCGGTAACATAGAGCATCTTGTCGGGCGCCCAATCCTGCATACGCTGAACCATAGTGGCCAAATCGGTGGTGGCGTAGATGGCAGAGCCGTCGGACTTGATGAGGATGCAAGGAGGGATCTCATTTTTGTCGCCCTCTTCGGCAACGGGAATGACCCACGCGCCGTTGGACAGGACAGCCACGCCCTTGGCCTTCATATCCGCAACCATCGCGGGAATGTAGGGGTCGGCATCGCTTTCGCCCAGCCATTTTTCAAAATACACATCCAGGTTGTCGTAGTTGCGCTTCAGGTCAGCCAAAGACACATTCATAATGTGCCGCCACAGAGCCCGGTAACCACGGCGACCCTGTTGCAACTCGAAGGTTGCCTGGTGGGCCTTGTGGGAGAATTCCGGGTCGGCCTTCTTGGCAGATGCGGTGGGATAAATTTCTTCCAGTTCATCAACCGTGAAAGGCGCAGTTTCCGGATATTCGCCGGTGAAGCTTTCGTCAAAGTAGGGAAGACCCGGCTCGCGCTCCTGCAGTTCGGCAATGATCAGACCCATCTGCAGACCCCAGTCGCCCAAATGCACATCGCCGATGGTGTTGTAGCCGAGGAACTTGTGCAGCCGCTTCAGGCTCTCGCCGATGATGGCAGGACGCAGGTGACCGATGTGCAGAGGCTTTGCCACATTGGCTCCGCCGTAGTCCACAACGATGGTCTTGCCCTGACCGATCTTCTGTACACCGAAGTCGGGGCTGGTACGCATCTCCTCCAGATAATTCTGCAGGAATGCGTCGGACAGCTTCAGGTTGATGAAGCCGGGCATAACCGCCTCGCACATAGCAAAATCAGCCTTATCCAGCTTTTCTGCCACCGCATTGGCAATGGCGATGGGCGCACACTTGTACTGCTTGGCGGCAGACAGCGCGCCGTTACACTGATATTCGCACAGGTCGGGTCGGTTGGACACGGTGACACGGCCAAAAGACGGGTCATAGCCGGCGCTTTCAAAGGCGGCCTGCATTTTGGCGGTGATAATATCAAGAATTTTTTCCATATTATTTCTCCTTTTGCTGAGCCAGCCACTCCAGGTACTCATCGTAGGTGCCGTAACGGTCAATGATGGTGCCGTCGGGCTGGAAGGCGATCACCCGGTTACAGGTGGAAGAAAGCATTTCGTGGTCGTGGGAAGCCAAAAGCACAACGCCGGTAAAGGCTTCAAGCCCCTTGTTCACGGCCTGAATGGATTCCATATCCAGGTGGTTGGTGGGCTGGTCAAGCAGCACCACATTGGCGCCAGAGAGCATCATTTTAGAGAGCATGCAGCGCACCTTTTCACCACCGGAGAGAACTTCCACGCTCTTGAACACTTCTTCGCCGGAGAACAGCATACGACCCAGGAAGCCCCGCAGGTAAACATCGTCTTTCTTGGCAGAGTACTGACGGAGCCAGTCAACCAGCTCCATCTTGTTGCCTTCAAAGTAGGCGGTGTTGTCCTTGGGCAGGTAATCCCGGACAGTGGAAACGCCCCACTTGACAGAGCCTTCATCCGGCTCCAATTCGCCCATAAGGACCTGGAACAGTGCTGTCTGCGCCAGCTCATTTTCACCCACAAAGGCGATCTTATCGTTCTTGCCAACGCTGAAATACACATTATCCAGCAGTTTTTCGCCGTCAACGGTAACGGAAACATCCTTGACGGTCAAAATGTCCTTGCCCAGCTCCCGCTCCGGCTGGAAGCCTACGAAGGGATAACGGCGGGTGGAGCAGGGCATTTCTTCCACGGTCAGCTTATCCAGCAGCTTACGGCGGGCAGTTGCCTGCTTGGCCTTACTCTTGTTGGCGGAGAAACGCTGGATGAACAGCTGCAGTTCTTCGATCTTCTCCTGGTTGCGCTTGTTCTTGTTACGAATCATGGCCTGAACCAGCTGAGAGGACTCATACCAGAAGTCGTAGTTACCCACATACATCTTGAT
>JAZLCU010000084.1:0-2063 GCA_045614325.1 Faecousia sp.
GTATTCCTGCCCTGTTTGTCATGAAGGGCGGAGAGGTCACCAACCGCACCGTGGGTGTACAACCCAAGGAAAATCTGCTGGCAATGCTGAAGTGAGTAAAACGCAGGGAATTCCGTTCGGAATTGCATCTGTCAAGCAAAAGTAGACACGAATAAAAAGCATAGCTTCAGAACCCCAATTCAGTCCTGTACTGGATTGGGGTTTTGTAACCTAAGGCGGCAGCAAAACGGTCAGAATTAAAGTACTGAACATATTGATCCAGTGCATTTTTGAGATTAGAGACTTTGCTGATACCGAAGTCCAGCGTTAGTTCCGCCTTCATCCATCCGTTCAAAGATTCAATAATCGGATTGTCAGTTGGCGTTCCAGCTCTTGACATTGAGCGAATTATGTTATAATTAGAATGAGCCCTTGAGAAAGCTCTGGAGGAGTAGACTGCGCCTTGGTCGGTGTGCAAGACCGTACCAGCAGTCTGCTCCTTCACATTTTCTACGCGTTTGCATAGTTGATCCAAGCAGTCATAGTAGGTTTTGGGATCCCCTCGATGTGCAGAAACAGAATGAGCAATGATTTCGTTGTTGAAGGTGTCTATAAAGAGAACCCACTCATAAAGCTTGCCGTTACAGCGAATGCAAGTCATGTCAGATACAACGATTTCCAGCGGTTCAGACGCAATCCAACGGCCACGAACAAGGTTCGGGAAGATTTCACTTTCTTCTCCTGGTTTCTGGTATTTATAACGCTTCGCTTTTGATTTCACACCGGCTGCCTTACAGCATTTGTGTACCAGATTGTCTGAAACTATCCACCCGGTATCGTTCCGGATTGACGCGGCAATATTGTGGTAACCCCAAACTTTGTGTTTCTGATGTCGCTCCAAAATCATTTCTGTTAGTATTCTGCGATCCCGGATATAACGGTTTTCTGTCCCTTGGCGTTTTCGCCATTTATAGTAACCAGAGCGATTGACCCCCATGACCTTACAAAGCATATTAACGGGATATTTGCCTCTCAAATCTTCGATGATTTGAAACTCTTGCCGCTGCCAGTAACGAATTCCTTCTGGGAACCACTTCCTTTCACCAGGTATCCTTTTTTTAACCGTGCTACATCTGCCTCCAACTTCGCCATTCTAAGCTGCAATTGCCCCATCTCGTCTAGTGTTTTGCTTTTGTGTAACGCTGCGTACCGGTTCCCACAACGATTCCGGTGAGAAGCAAGACCTTCTTCTCCTTGCTCGGCATACTCTTTCATCCACCGTTGCAGCATGCTGGCGTTAATTCCGTTTTCTTTTGCAAATCGTGCTTGTGAGACGTGTGACGCCTGACACGCTGTTATGTAGGACAACTTTTCTTCTGCGGTATAATGCCTATGGGGTTTTCCTTTCGGTGCACCCATAATCTCATCTCCTTTCTACTCCATTATACAAAAAGTGGACACCACCAAAAACTTGCGTTTTTAATGGTGTCCACTTTTATTTTACAGATGCAATCAGACGATGTCTCCCGTTTTTATGTAAGGTCAGCTCAGGTGCTTGTTGATGAAGGTTTCCACGGTGGACCAGTAAAGGTCAGGTTCCATTGAGGCGGAAACGCCGTGCCCGGCACCCGGGACGGTCAGCTTTTCCTTTTCGGCGCTGGCGCAGGCGTTATAGACCTGATCCAGCATGGAGTATGGAACAAAGGTGTCTTGCTCGCCGTGGATGAACAGCATGGGGACTTCGGCTTTTTTCAACTGCTCCACCGAGGAGGCTTCTTGGAACCCATATCCGGCTCGCAGGCGGCAAATCAGGTCGGCAGTATACATTAGTGGGAACTCGGGTGCACCGAACATGGAACTCAGCTGCAGAGAGAACTCATCCCAGACAGAAGTGTAGCCACAGTCTTCTACGATACACTTGACCTGTGGGGGAAGATCTTCTCCGGCGGTCATCATGACGGTGGCGCCGCCCATAGATATGCCGAACAGTACGATTTCGGCATCTGGGTCACGGGCGATCAATTGGTTGGCCCAACCAAGGATGTCCTTGCGCTCCAGCCAGCCCATTCCATAATATTTACCCT
>JAZLCU010000085.1:0-10517 GCA_045614325.1 Faecousia sp.
AGTTCAATCAGTTATGCCCTTACATTAACGGTCGGATTATGTCATCGGACACAGAAAGGAAGATGCACTAAATAAAAAAGGAGGTTTCATTATGTCTGGATTTACATCCAAAGAGCAACTGCCCATAATGCTGAATGTGAACCATGTAGCACTGGTTCTTGGTGTTTCAACAAAGCATGCATATAATTTGCTGCATTCAAAGGGTTTTCCAACTATAGTCCTTGGCAAGAGGATGATGGTTGATAAAGATGTCTTTTTTACATGGCTTGAGAGTAGAACACAGTAACATACACCATTTGCCTGCTCCCTGTTGAAGGGAATAGGGAGCAGTAATTCTATACACTGCCACGATTGGCACAAATTATTTTAAATTATAAGGAGTTTTATTTATATGAAGTTAATTGATTATATGAAGAAGAACAAGGATATGACCTTTATGTTTCTTTACTATGTTGGTTCTTTCGAAGAATATAATGGTTATACCAGACTGATACAAGATGTGAACAGTTCTCGTTGCTTTAGGGGGTATGATGGCTTCGTTTCTTTTAAATCAAAGTGCAGGGCGTTATACTATCGAGTATATGAACCATTGTTAGAGATTGAAATTGGTGAAGGTGTTGAACCGTATTATGTAGATGATTCTAATGTTGTGTTTGTCTTTCTGCGTCTTAATGACGGTTGTATCCGTTGGGGAGGGGGCAAAAATTTTTTTGAGGAAAATCCCATTTTAATGGAACCCGTAAAAGAAATTATGCGGGAATTTAATTGTGCTGCGCAAAAGGAGGGCTAAAATGAAAATTGATAATGAGAGAAAAAAGAAAGAGGCCTTGCATCGTATGATGATGCTAGACCTGTTTGATGTGGCTATTATGCAGTTCTCAAATGATGAGACTATCAACATTAGCGAGCCTCCTATGGGCATTTTGTATTGGCCAGAGGAGAAGGAGTACGAAGAAATCAAACAATGGGAGCAAGAGCACAATGCAATGGTATATCACGTTATTCGTAGTTTTACGAACATTGGAACATTAGATGCTTATCTGTATGTTAGTGACTATGAGGAAGACTGGCCACGGGAGCGAGAACTTCTGAAGAGAGGTCGTTCCAATGCCTATGTGGTAAATAGAAAGACGCCAGAGTTTTCAGAGTTTGGCCCGATTGCTTTCCGCTTGACCATCGGTGGTGGTCTTGAAAGAACCGCATAATTGAAAGTGCCCCTGCTCATTGGCGGGGGCACTGGTGCCTAAAATATAATTATTATAAGAAAGGAAGCATTGTTATGAGCGAAAAGAAAAAGGAAAGAAAAAACACCAGAGGAACAAAAGGTGATGGCTATATTCGTCAACGTAAGGATGGCAGATGGGAATGCCGTGTGATGTACGGATTTAAGGATGATGGAAAACCCAATATGGTCTCATTTTATGGAGAAACGAAAGCCGAGGTTCGCAAAAAGAGACAAGAGCATGAGGAAAAAAGCAAGAAGGGCTTGAAGAAGGAAAAGTATACCTTCTCCGAGTTCGCCGACCGCTGGTTCCAAAGACATCAAAAGAACATTCAGCCAGCGACTATTGAGAGTTACAAATACACCTTGCGTATAATCAATAAGTATTTTGGGAAACGCATGTTAGACGAGATTACTACCGAAGAAGTTGAGGATTTTCTGACGGCACTTCGTGACGAAGGTTATTCAGACTCCTCTATCAGTGGTTGTAGAGGCATGCTGACACAGATATACAATCGTGCCATTGCGTATCGGTATGTTGATTTTAACCCTTCTCTTCAAGCGGAGAAAATGAAGAAGATGGGAGATAGCAAGAAGAAAGAAGCATTTAAACCCCATGAAATTATGCGTTTGTTAAACGAACTTCCGCGTGATAAAATGGGATTAAGCATCAGGCTTATGCTTTGCACAGGTATTCGTCCACAGGAAATGATGGGCATGGAACCCAGACACATCATGCCGAATGGTGAGGGCATTGTGGTTGAGCAAGCAGTGAAACGATATAAAGGCACTGCCGAGATTGGTGACACGAAGAATGTGTCCAGTGCACGTATCATTCCCGTTCCTCATGTAGCAAGAGAAGCAGCAATGGAACTGCGAAAGGTGGAAACAAAGTATATTTGGGAAGGCAGAACAAAAGGCAAGCCGTGCAACCCGTCATATTTTAGTGACCAATTCAAAAAGTGTCTTGAAGCAGTGGAAGGGATTCCTGTTCTGACTCCTCATTGTTGCCGAGTAAGTTATGTATCTGTTATGCAGTACTTGGGTGTTAAGATGGAAACCATCAGTAAATTGTGTGGCCATACCACGACAAAGATAACAAATTCCAGTTATTTGAGAATTCACGATGAGGTTTTCCAAGATGCAATGAACCGCATCGACCAGCGTTTTGGCCTTGTAGGCCTTATGGAAGAAGAAGTAAATGGGGTCAAGGATAGGGTCAGTTAGTTTCCTTACAGCACCTACTGGTTTCCCCGAAAACGAAAAAAGCCTCGAAAACATAGTGTTTTCAAGGCTTTTTCGGTTCTTTTGACGAACCAGATGGTGGAGATAAGCGGGATCGAACCGCTGACCTCTTGAATGCCATTCAAGCGCTCTCCCAGCTGAGCTATACCCCCATATGCAATTTTCTTTCGAATGCCCTCGTATTATAGCATACTGACCCAAAAAGTCAAGGGGTTTTTTCGTCTTTTCCGAAAGGAGAGAAGTTTCCGCGTGAGAGGGCGGGGAAAACCTTCAAAAATCGGAAGCAACGGTAGAATTTGAGGAATCGTGGAATACGCACAAAACGGGCATTAATCGTTAGGTTCGGGAACAAGCCAGACAGCAAAAGCCCGAAATGATGCTGCTTTTCAGGCAGGGGAGGGCAAGCGCAGCAGAAACAACAACGAAGTTCAGCCGACCTGCTGGCGCAGTAAAAAGCGTGTTCGGCGGCAGAAAAGTGTAACCGCGGCAGAGGACAACTCTGCCGCGGTTCGTTTGGTAAAACTTCAAAATAAGATGCGCCGGCCTGTGTCTAATACCGGCAAATCAAAGCGCAACCTTTTCGGCGATTTGCTCGATTGCCCGGATAGCAATTTCAAGACCCAGGGGGAGGGAGGCCTTGCTGATCCACTCTTCCCGGGTGTGGGTGCCGCCACCGGTGTAAACGCCGATGCACAGGGCGGGAATGCCCAGAGAAAGGGGGATGTTGCAGTCGGTGGAGCTGGAGTGGGTGCCGACCTTGATGTTGACAGTTTCCTCAATGATCGGACGGCAGATATCGACCAGTTCCTCGATCTTGGACAGATCCACATCACCCATACAGGGACGCTCGCCCAGCATAGTGATGGTCATCGCAAGGCCCCGGGCTTTGGCGTCATTGAAGATGCGTTCAAAATGCGCCTTCATCTGGGCAAGGCAGTCCACATTGTCAGAACGGTATTCGCAAAGCATCTTTGCGCTTTGGGCGATGGTGTTGATGGAAGTGCCGCCGCTGATGCCACCTACATTGTAAGTGGTCTTGCTGTTGCCAATCTTGGGAACTTCGATGGCATAGATCTCATTCACGAGTTTTGCCAGTTCCGCAATGGCATTGGGGTTGCCGAACGCACCGTAGGAGTGGCCGCCTTTGGTGAAGACCTCCACTTCGTATCTGTGAGAGCCAACGCAGCGGTCAGCCATACTTGCAAAGCCGGCATCAAAGGAAATGAAACGAGCGATGCGGCCTTCATAATCGGCAAACAGTTGCCGAGTGCCTTTCAGGTTGCCGAGACCTTCCTCACAGGCATTGCAAACAAACATCACGCCGTTTTCAGGACAGAAGTTATTCTCCAGCAAATACTTGATGGCATAAAGCATCACCACCACGCTGGCGGTATCGTCGCCGACGCCGGGACACCAGATCTTTTCGCCGTCATCCACATAGGGCATAGGCTCCATATCGGGGAAAACGGTGTCAGTGTGGGCAACATAAACGGTGATCTTGTCGCTGCCTTCGCAGTTGATGGGGAAGATGACATTTAGAGCGTCATCAATATAAACGCCCTTTGCGCCGATGTTCTCCAGCCAGTTTTTGCAGTATTCGGCGCGCTTGTGTTCAAAGTGAGAGGGAGCAGGGATCGCGCAGAGTTCCTCAAGGGTCTTGTACAGGTCTTCTTTGTGCGCCTGGATAAAATTCTTCATTTTATCATCTCCAATCGGTTTGTTTGCATTTATTATAACAGGTTATTTCGGTATTGCAATAAAAAGCAAAGCACATTATAAGAAAAAACCTTCCTGCTTTTGGGCAGGAAGGTTTTTTGTTAGAAATTTTCTGTATTCACGAGAATTTTGTCCAGCACACCCTTACAGTAGCCACACTTGTGACAGTTTTTGTCGCAGGAGGTGGTCTTTTCGAACCAATCGGACGGGAAAGCCCGATTGTCAAAAATATAGGGCAGGGTGGCGGAGGTAAAGCTGGGTTCAAACAGATCCAGCAGATTGCCGAAGAACTTACCCCGGGTGTAAGCGTCGATGACCATAGTCGGACGCTGGTGGAGCCGGGTGGCCAGCTTGACTGTGTCGAAAATGTCCTCGTAATTGTGGATATCCTCGGGGCGCACCCAAGTGTTCTGCAGAACCTTGTGCCAGTTGGCCTTGTCCTTCATCTGCCGCCAGCAAACATAGGGCATAAAGTCCTTCATGTTGTCAACTTCACAGATCCCCGACTCGTGAGCAACCATATTGTCATGGAATATCTGACCGGAGCAGTGAGCAAAGCAACCGCTGTTGGCCAGCATAACCAGCTTTTTGCCGTTTTGGTCGGCCCAAGCTTTCAGTTCCCGCAAATGGGACAGATCCCGGTTATATTCTCGCTGCACATGGAACGAATCAAACAGGTCAGAAAGGTATTCCATACCTTTTACAGTGCCGATCTTCATATTGACGGAGGATCGCACCTCGATGCCGGGGAAATGCTTTTTGACAGTATGGGCAATGGCAGGGGAGGTGGTGGTAATGATCTCCACACCGCCCACGGTATCCTCCAAATGGGAAATGACCGAACAGACCATATTGGAGAGCTTTTCCGAAATGGCGTATGCCCCATAGCAGTTGCCGTTAAACAAAAGGTCTAACTTAAGGCCCATTGCCTTGAGCTTTTTTAATTCCTCTTCCGTGCGGGCTTGGGCAGTCCAGTCGGTGGTGCCGTGGCGAGTGGCTGCGGCGCTGCGACCTGTGGGAATGTCCTGCCAAGGGAAGAACACCTCGGAAATGCTGTCCTTATATGGCTCGATCAGCTCGGAGAACGGTATATCCTTGGCGCCAAAAAGCTGAAAACCAACTGCAAATTTCATATTACCAATCCTAACTGTGTTGTGGCTTAAAAGTTGATGGTGGAATTTTTCGTTTCGCTGGGAGTTTCACCGGTGATCTGTTTGTAGTACCGACAGAAGTAACCGATGTTGTCAAAGCCGGATGCGTAGGCCGCCTCGGCCACGGTGCAGCCGTCTTCGATCAGCAACTGTCTGGCCCGATTGATCCGCAGACGGTTACGATACTGCAAAGGAGAAAGTCCGTACTGCTTTTTGAACAGAGCCCGGAAAGAGCTGGTGCTGACGCTGGACTCCTTGGCGAAGGTTTCGATAGGCAGGTTTTCCAGATAGGTTTGCTTTAACAGCGTTACGCCCTTGGCGATCTGAGGATACCGACCTTCGTCCTCAAAGGGCAGGTAGGAATCGCTGCACAGAATGCTCAGAAGCTGGTAAAGCAGTTCTTTTCTCCGCAGCAGCATAGCAGGTGCTTCGGATGTAGCGCAGGCCTCCAATTTGACCATCGCGTGGTTGGCGCTGTGGGCAGAGTCTCCCAAACTGACCAGATGGATGCTCTCAAACAGAGAAAATCCGTTGCCGCTGCGGTCGAACATATCGAAGTTGACCACGATGAAGGCGGTATCCGGCTGGCTGTACTGCATTTTGTACTTCAGCCCCTTGGGAATGTAAAGCAGCTCGCCGTTTTTCACCCGCTGGGTCTTGCCCGGCAGATAAAAGGTCGCCTCACCGCTTAACAGGTAAAGAAAGCCGTGCTTAAGCCGCCCGTTTCTGAAATCCACACCCCGGCCTTTTTGCCGGACACCCGATACGATCGAGATGTCGCCGACAAAAAGGTCGTTGAAATCGATTGCGTTCATAATCAGTCAGTGGTACTGCCGAAGTGCTTACGGGTGTTGTTGGGGGAGTCGGTTCCCTCGTAAGGTGCCTTGTAGTCCACTTCAATTGCTTCTTCTTCCCAGTTGACCTTCCAAGGCTTGGAGGTACGGAAGGGCGCGTGGAACTTGTTGGACAGCTTGCCTCTTGCTTCCAGGCTGATCATACAAGCGCGGGTACAGCCCTTAGCGCCGCAGACGGCCTTGCCGGTGTTGTAGAGGTTGTTGGGAGCCTTGTTAAAGGGAGTAACGGAGGAGGGCTTATACTTGTCTGCCCAGTCATCGTGCTTGCCGTTGAAGTAGGTGCCCACTTCGCCTTCCTTGACTTCTTCGCCGCCCTGGAAAACGGTATCGCACTTGTGCATATCCACATCGGCCCACTCCAGCTCGTAGCCGCCCACATTTGCCTTAACGGTGCGGTCAGCAGGGATGCAGCCGCCGGGGCATTCGCGTACGCAAGCCATACATCTGTTGCACAGAGTACCCGGCTCCATAATGGGATCGGGCTCCAGCTCCATATCGGTGATGATGATACCAACACGGACACGGGGACCGAATTCGGGAGTCAGCAGCATCTTGGAGTAACCGATTTCACCGATACCGCACAGGAAGCCTGCGATTCTCAAGTTGATCATAACGTCGGGAGCAGCCTTGCCGGGGGCAACGGGACGGGAGTACTCAGGACGCAGGAAACCGACCTGATCCAGCGCACGCCAGTCACTCTGGTGACCCATAGGAACGGCTTCATAGCCTTCATCCTCAATGAGCTTGCTCAGGTTGATGATGGTCATAGGCATATACAGATAGGTAATGCCGCCGTAGCCCATAGAGGAGTAGTTGGAGAAGTAAGTACCTTCCTCAACACCGCGCAGAGAGCCGCGCATAACGCGGAAGCCCAGGCAGATGATGGACTTTGCGTTGGGCATAATCTGCTTGGGGTCCATCTGAATGGGAGCGGTGCTCCAGCGGTCGATAGAGCCGATACCTACAATATCGGCACCCATACTTTTGGCAGCCGCTTTGATGTCTTTTGCTGTAATCATAAGAATGTCCTCCTAAAAAGTTGTTCTGGCTTCATTCTAATACACAAAGCAACACGATTCAACAACAAAATAACACTTTCATTACACAAACCAACAAATTTTCCAAAAAAGAAAACCGGAAACCAAAAAGTTCATCAAATATGGCAAATTGTGTATTTACACTTGTGGCGCAATGGGGTATGATGAACAAAAGTATACCAAAAATCAGGAGGCAAATATGGAAACCATCAAGATTTTGAACGGAAACGGCAAAACACCCCTGCGTAACTTCTGGAACCATATTCATTTCCATCCCACCGATGCCATCGAGGACGAGTGGGGCATCGAGATTTTGGATCAGGTGGCTGCCGATCGGGTGGCCAAGAGCGTCCGTATGTACGCGATGCTGGAAGATATCGTCACCATGGACGATGACGGCAACCTTTGCTATGACTTCACCTTAAATGATGCGCGCCTGGACTATATGATCGAAAAGGGCTTTGACATCCTGCTTTGCTACAATTTCATTCCGCCCTGCATCGCACTGAATAAAGATGAGATCAACAGTGTCAGCGTCAGATCCACTCGCTATAAGGGCAAGATGATCGTTACCTCGCCTCCCAAGGACTACGCCCTTTGGGAAGAGGTCTGCTACCGTTACACAGAGCATATCGTGGAGCGCTATGGCGAGGAACGGGTGTCCAAGTGGCTGCTGCAGTGCTTCAACGAGCCGGACATCGGCGTCTTCTGGATGCAGGATAAAGATGCTATCACAGAAATGGATGTGCGTCTGGATGAATATATGAAGCTCTACAGAGGCTTTGTATCCGGCATTGAAAAGGTCAGCAAGAACCTGAAGCTGGGTGGCCCTGTCCGCGCCTGCGTGCAGGAATTTATGGATAAGTTCCTCAAGCGTGTGGCGGAAGAAAATCTGCGGTTGGATTATGTGACCTTCCACGCTTACGGCACAAGCCCGGACTTCATCAACGAGGGCTCCCGTTTGCTAAACCACGCAAACTCTCTGCCGGATATTAACGGCGTTCTGGAGCTTTGCAAAAAGCACGGCTTCAGCCATCTGCCCATCGTGATCGATGAGTGGGGCGCTGCCTCTATGGGCTTCTACACCCTGGAGAAGTGTCCGCAGCTGCTTATGCGTGACAACGAGGAGTATGCAGCTTATTTCGCCAAGATGATCACCCTCTATTCCGACGAGAACCTCCCTGTCGACCGCATTATGATGTGCCTGTCCGGCCAGCACGACTGGGCAGACGAAGAGTTCCGCGGCAGCCGTTCTCTGTTCTCTAAGAGCAGTTATCCCAAGCCTATTTACAATGCTTATAAGCTCTCTGCGATGCTGAAGAATAACAAGCTGGCCAATGAGAATTCTAACAGCGATGTGAGCGTTCTGGCCACAGAGGATGATGCGGGCAATATCAGCATTCTGCTGGGTTACGCATCCGAGCATTACGATCGGAAAATGCCTGAGGCAGAGCTCAAACTGGCTCTTCAGAACCCCGGTGATTACAAGGCCTATATCTGGCGGATCGATGTGAACACCGCCAATGCTATGGCTGCCTATGAGAAGTATGCCGGCGACCGGGATGCCATTATGCAGGCCTCCCGGGTGGCTCGTGTCGAACTGGGCGATGTGCGTGATACAATCGACCTGACATTGCATTCCAACAGCTGCATCCTGCTGGAACTGGTCAAGAACTGATACATTATAATATATATAAAAGCGCCCACGGAAGTGGGCGCTTTCTTTATGCGGTTTGAAACAGCGTGTCGATGGATGCAAAGGTATAGCCCATATCCTCCCATTTGGTCAGCAGTTCGTCCAAGATCTCCGCGTTGGTGGCGGAGGTGGAGTGGAGCAACACCACCGCTCCGTTGTGGATCCGGGGCAGCAGCTTATCAAAGGCTTGCTCCCGGGTAGGTTGGGCATCGTTGTTCCAGTCAGCGTAGGCCAGACTCCAGAAAACCGTCTTGTAACCCAGTTCCTTTGCCGCCTGCAAATTGTCCTGGCTGTAAATGCCTTGTGGCGGCCGGTAGAATTTGGGCAGGTCCTTGCCGGTGGTTTCTTTGAACACAGCCTCTAAGTCCTGCAGTTCTTTGGCAAAGGCGGCTTTGTCCGTCAGTTTGCTCATATCATAGTGGTGCATAGTGTGATTGCCTACGATGTGACCCTCATCTACCATTCGCCGAACCAAATCGGCATTCTTCTGTATGTAGTTGCCCACCAAGAAAAAAGCAGCCGGCGCATCGTGCTTTTGAAGTACATCTAAGATCCTTTCCGTGCAGCCGTTTTCGTAGCCGGCGTCAAAGGTCAGGCAAATGACCTTTTGGCTTGTGTCACCCAAATAGGCGGCGTCATATTGCTGCAGCTGCTTCCCGCCGGCAGGTCCGGTTGGCGGCTGACCTTCGGCAGGGAAGGACAGCCCCCACGCCCCGGTCTCGATGGCAAGCCCCCAAAATTGTGTAATGGACAAGATAACGGCTAAGCAAACCGCCCCCAATACGATCCATAAATCTTTCTTCCCCATAGAAAATCCCTCCTTAGGGACATTCTATGGGGTGTATTTTGTGAGTATACCACAAGGGGTTGGGGTGGGATGCCAAATTCTGCCAATGTGCCAAAAAACCTTAGAAAAATTTGTGAAATTTTCTCAAAAAAGCACTTGACAAGAGGGGGTTATAGTGGTATCATAATCGGGCACGCATAGGGGAAACTATGCGATTTGCACTGCGATGATGCAGGAGATTGCGTTGAAAGACGGTAACTTCTGCGGAGTATGTCCGGTCATCGGGCGGCTGAACTGTCTGTTTAGCGCTGCGTATATCGCTGCGGCAGAGAGGGGTCGGCCTTGCGTCGGCCATTTTTCTTGGCTCAGAGTGATACGCACGGTGGCGTTAACAAAACAGTTCGACCGTACCCAGGTACCAAAAGTAAACTGAGTACTGTCAAAAATCAAGGAGGAAACAAACCATGGCAAACCAAGAAATGATCCGTATCCGGCTGAAAGCCTACGATCATCAACTCATCGACTCCAGTGCGGCAAAGATCGTCGACACCGCAAAGCGCAACGGCGCTGCTGTGTCCGGCCCCATCCCCCTGCCCACCAAGAAGGAAGTCGTAACCATTCTTCGCGCTGTTCATAAGTATAAGGACAGCCGTGAGCAGTTCGAGCGCAGAACCCACAAGAGATTGATCGATATCCTCAACCCCAACCAGAAGACCGTTGAGGCTCTGATGAGCCTGGATCTGCCCGCTGGCGTTGAGATAGAGATAAAGCTGTAATCCTTATACATTATATATAAGGATTCACCGCTG
>JAZLCU010000086.1:0-11581 GCA_045614325.1 Faecousia sp.
GGGCTCCAGGATCACCTGCACATTGGCTTCACCGATGGAACGGGCGGATATGAATACCTTCTCCCCGTCAGGGTACAGCACAAAGGATGCGGTAATGCCGGAGATATTCAGCAGTTCATCTGCTGCCTGAGAGGCCAGCACGCGCATTGTGCCCTTTTGCAGCGCCGCGATAGCGATCTCCTCCCGGTACAGTCGGGCGGATTGGATGATCTGATATTTTTCCAGAGTATCTTGGAAGTCGTTCTGCAGAAGCTTTTTCACTTCCACGGTATCCGCGCCCAGCTGCCGCAGGAATGCGGCTGCCTCAAAGGTACGCTCGCCGGTACGGACATTGAAGCTCTTGGTATCCAGGAAGATGCCGGCCATCAAAGCCTTTGCCTCAATAGGCAGCACATCGTCCATTTCCACGGCGTACTGCAAAAGCTCCGTTGCCAGCTCCGAGGCGGAGGAGGCATAAGGCTCGTGCAGGTTTACCACCACAGGATCGATATACTCGGCCGCACGGCGGTGATGGTCGATCACGCAGATCTTCGGCACGGCCTCCAGAAGCTGCATGGACTCCACCTGATCCGGCCGATTGGTATCCACCACAACCAAGGTAGTGCGGTTATCGCTGATAAGAAGTGCGTCCTGACCGGAGATAAATGCGTTGGCATATTCCGGCACCTGACGGATCTCTTCAATAAATTCGGGTGCCATATTGTTCTGCGTGTCCAGCACGATATGGGCTTCCACATCTTTTTTGCGGCACATACAGAACACGCCCAGCGCTGCACCGATGGAGTCAAGGTCCGCATTTCTGTGGCCCATGATCAGCACGCGGCTGCTCTGGTCGATCAATTCCATCAGGGAGTTTGCGGTGACACGGGAGCGGACGCGGCTGCGCTGCTCCGCTTCTTTATTGCGGCCGCCGTAGAAGGTGAAATTCACACGGTCCTTCAAGACCGCCTGATCACCGCCACGGCTGAGGGCCATTTCAATGGCCAGCGCTGCAAACCGATAGCCCTCCTCAAAGGTCTCACCCTCAATGCCCAAGCCGAAGGAAATGGACGCGGCAAGGCCGGAGGGGCTTGTGATCGCGTGGACATCCTCCAGAATGGAGAATTTATCTTCGATGGCCCGTTTCAGGTCTTTCTTTTCAAACACGAAGATAAAACGGTTGCGCTCCAAACGGCGAAGCAGGCCGTGATATTCTTCCGTCCACTGAGTGATGGCATCGTTGATGCGAGCGTTTAAGGTGGACATTGCTCCCTCGGACAGGTTTTTTGTCAGTTCCTCATAGTTGTCAATGAGGATCATAGACACAACCGGACGGGAGCGGACATACTCGTCACGCACCTGATACAGCTCGGTCAAGTCCACAAAATACAGAACACCTGTGGGGATCTCCGAGGGATCGGTTGCGTGGATCAGCGAACCGTAGACACGGTAGCGGTGGTTCATAAGGGTCACATCGTAGGGATATTCATTTTTGCCGGAGGTGAGCCACTGGATATCAAAGGACGGCAAAACATCGTTGATCCGGCGTTCTGCCATAATATCGTGGAAGCCGGTCAGATGAATAAAGCTGTCGTTGGCAAACACGATGCCGCCGTCAGAAAGGCGCAGCAGCACCATAGGGAACGGCGAGCGCTGGCCTGCGATGCCGCTTTGCTGATCGATGGCTTTTTCCATATATTGCTTCAGCTGCTTTTTCCGGCGGACACGGCGCAGCAGATAGATCAGCAGGCCCAATGCCAGCACAGCAAACTCCACGCCCGCCAGCACATATTCTTGCAGCAATGCCGACACCAGCGCAAAGCCGAACAGTACGATAAAATAAAGGCCCATATCCGGCCGCAACAATCTGTTGATCCGTTTATTCAACGCCGCTTCCTCCTCAAAAAGGTGAATACTACCCAGATTAATATTATACGCATCTCATTATAGCAAATTACGCTCCACGGCGCAACATCATTTTTCATTTTTACAGGCAAAATGCGGAAAAATAAATGTATACAACAGGTAGAAACTGTGTTATACTATTACTGTTGGCACCGGGTGGGCAGACCCGTGCAAAAAGGCTGTGCCAAAAGGGCATTGCCGTTTTTATGTATCAAAGTGTTATGCAGGCGTTTTTTGCTTTTGCCGGGCGATTCAGGGCTTAGGTGAGGGCATACGGCTGCTGATTTGTTGCGTCTAATTTGAAAGGAGTATTATACCAATTGGCTGAAAAATTAAAAATCATCCCCCTTGGCGGATTGGATGAGATCGGCAAGAATATCACCGTTTTTGAATACGGCAGAGATATGATCGTAGTCGACTGCGGCGTCGGTTTCCCTGATGAGGATATGTACGGTGTGGATCTGGTGATCCCCGACTTTTCCTACCTTGTCCAGAACGCAAAGAAGCTCAGGGGTATGTTCATTACCCACGGTCACGAAGATCACATCGGTTCGATCCCCTACTGTATGCAACAGGTGCAATGTCCCATCCACGGCACCGCTATGACAAACGGTCTTATCCGGCTGAAGCTGGACGAGCACGAGCTGTCCGACAAGGTCAAGCTCGTCACCCACAAGCCCGGCGATGTGGTAAAAGCCGGCTGTTTTTCCGTAGAATTCATCCGGGTGAATCACTCTATTGCCGACGCGGTGGCCTTTGCCATCAAGACCCCTGTGGGCACGGTGATCATGACCGGCGACTTCAAGATCGACCCCACCTCTACCGGCGGTATGATCGATCTGACCCGGTTCGGCGAGCTGGGTAACGAGGGTGTTTTGGCGCTGCTGTGCGACTCCACCAATGTGGAGCGTCCCGGCTACACCCCCAGCGAGACCCGGGTGGCCGAGGGTCTTGACCGGCAGTTTAAAAACTGCGATAACCGCATTATTGTCACTACCTTCGCCTCCAATATGTACCGGATTCAGGCCATTTTGGCCACGGCCCAGCGCTATGGCAGAAAGGTTGCCGTCACCGGCCGGAGCATGGAAAATATGCTGCGGGTGGCTCAGGAACTGGGCTATCTGAAGATTCCTGCCGGCACTTTGGTGGAACTGAGTGCAATCAAGAACCTGCCGAAAAACAAGATTGTAATCGTATCCACCGGTTCTCAGGGTGAGAGCATGTCCGCCCTTTACCGAATGGCATTTAACACCCACAAGCAGGTGGATATTCAATCCGGCGACCGGATTATCATTTCCGCATCTGCCATTCCCGGCAACGAGAAGGCTGTCTCCCGGATTATCAACGAACTGTACCGCAAGGGTGCGGAAGTGGTTTATGAAAAGAGCGAAGGCCTGCACGTTTCCGGCCACGCCTGTCAGGAAGAACTGAAAATCATTCACGCCCTGTGCAAGCCGAAGTTCTTTATCCCCGTACACGGTGAACACCGCCATTTACAGATTCACGGCAAACTGGCTGTGAATATGGGCGTTTCTCCGAAAAATGTCCGCATTGGCGAAAACGGCTCTGTGATTGAATTCACCGGCAAAAACTGCAAAATTAACGGCACTGCGCCTGCCGGCAAGGTGTTTGTGGACGGCACCGGCGTAGGCGATGTGGGCAGCGTGGTGCTCCGCGACCGGAAGCATCTGGCCCAGGATGGCATGATTGTGGTTTGCGTAACCGTCAGCTCCTATGACGGAGAGCTGATTTCCGGCCCGGATATTATCACCCGCGGTTTCGTTTATGTGAAAGAATCGGAAGATTTGATGGAATCACTGCGTATCACCGCTCTGGAAGCCATTGAGCGCTGCCATCGCAAGCACATTCGGGACTACACCACACTGAAAACCGCCATCAAAAACGATTTGAGCGGCTATCTGTTCAAAACCACCAAGCGCAACCCCATGATTCTGCCCGTCATTATGGAAGTATAAAGACAAGCCGCGGCAAGGTTATTCTTGCCGCGGCTTTTGCATAATTTGCGGTTCTTTTGCAAACGCTACTTGCAAAAGGAGTGGTTTTATGGACGGACAGGAACTGGTCAAACAGACATTGGATCAAATCCCCCGGGCAAATTCCAATGCAAAACGAATCGTGGGATTGGTGAAAGAAGGTGGCCGGATCACCGGCTATCAGTTATCTGACAACGCCTTCGTGGAAAAACAGCAGGCAGTGGATATGGCAAAGCAAGGTCAGATCGCCGGCGTTGGCATCGCCCACAGGGGAGATACCGAATATCTGAAATCTATCCCCGACGGCAGCGAAAACAACAATTTGGGCAATCTGCCATCCGTTTCGCCCCAATCTTAAAAAAGAGCCTCCGGCAAAACCGGGGCTCTTTTTTTGCCGTTGAGGACCCTCAAAATACCGATGGGTGTAATTTGCTACATTTTTGATTCGGGATATGCTATACTGTTGGCACAGGAGGTGATGGAATGAAATTCAAGCTAATCATCGACAAAGAAAAAGACGAGGAAATCGTGGCAACCGTCCACGCCCGCACCGCCTTGATTGACGAAATCGAAACGCTGATTTCCAAGCACACGGACCGTATTCCCGGTTACACGGAAGACGACATCAAAATGCTGTCTGTTTCCGAAATTGAGTGCATTACTGTGCTGGACGGCAAAACATACGCCATCGATTCGAAAAATTGCCGTTATCGGCTGAAGCAGCGGCTTTACGAACTGGAGCAGCAACTGCCCTCGTCTTTCATCCGCATCAACAAAAGCGCCTTAGCAAACGAAACCCGTCTGGACAAATTTCAGGTTACTTACGCAGGCAGTGTGGATGCCGTTTTCAAATGCGGTTACAGGGAATATGTTTCCCGGCGGTGCTTTGCCCAAATCAAAAGGAGGTTGGAATCAAAATGAAGAAATTCCTGAAAGAATTTTTGCTCAGGGGTCTGATCTGCGCCGCAAGCGGACCGCTGGTATTGGCCGTTATTTACGGAATCTTGGGTGCCACCGGTGCGGCAGAGGCTCTTGTTCCTCAAAAGGTTTGCACAGAGATCCTGTCCATTATGGCGCTGGCTTTTATTGCTGCGGGTATGACCGCTATCTATCAGGTGGAACAACTGCCCCTGCCTACCATGATCTTGCTCCACGGCGGTGTGCTATATATGGCCTATGCCCTCACTTACCTGCTCAACGGCTGGATACTGAGTCAACTGAAACCCATTCTGGTGTTCACCGGCATTTTCATTGCCGGCTATGGTGTCATCTGGACCGTCATTTACAATATCAACAGAGCCAAGACTAAAAAGTTAAACAAACTGCTAAAAGACAAATAATGGGAACGTGCGTTGCAGAATTCTGCAACGCACTTTCTTTATTGTTCGTAATCGGTTTCGTAACTACCGGCCGGCAGGATATGGCCGCAGACGCAGGTTTCATTACTTTTCAGCGTGCCGGTTTGGCCGGGTCTGCCGCCCATCAGTACAAACACTTCCACATATTCCCCACATTTGGGGCATTTTACTTCTGTAAGCCGGGGTGTTCCCTTGCCTTCCTGGCATCCTTTCAGCAGCATCGGCTTTCTCCTTTATACGCGGTTAATGGAAATACTGTGTTCCTTGACAGGCGTCTGTTCCGCACCATAGCCAAAAAACGCACCCAGCAACGGGGTGAATCCTTCCGGAATTCCCAGTGCTTTCATCAGTTCCTTGTCCTGTGCCACTGCTGCAGGAGCCGCGCCCAAAATCACGCTGTCAATCCCCATATCCGTTGCCGCAAGCACCATATTCTCCACCACAATACCTACATTGGCATGTTCCGTTCCGGCACGATGAATGGGTGTTGAGGACACAAGAACCAGAGTTTTTGCGCCGAAATCCGTATTTTTCCGCACACCGAGCATTTTGAATACCATTTCGGCAGCAACTGCATTTACCCGGTCCAAAAGTTCCCGGCTCTGCACCACCGTGATATGCAAAGAATCGTAATTCGCCATTGCCACCGGCGCAGCGCAACCCGCTTTCAGAATTGCTTGCAGCGCATCTTCCGGAATCTGCTGCGGTTTATAATTTCTCGTAGATTTTCTCTTGGCAATTGCATCCAATGTTTGCATATGGTAACTCCTTTCACCAAATAAAGGGAATAATTCTGTGTTTTACCTTCTTTTTGTACTCGGCATAGCCGGGCAGTTCTTTGGTCAACAAGTCTTCCTCGGCCTTTAAGCGGACAACGATAATGGCCGGGTAGAATGCGAACACAATCAGCGCGTACCAAGAGCCAAGAATCAGCGGCATCAGCAAAAACAGGTCGATTGTAACCGCGTACATAGGGTGGCGAACGATACCGTAAAGGCCGGTGTCCACCACGGTCTGATTTTCTTCTACCTTGACTGTACGGCTAAGGTAAGCGTTTTCCCGCATCACCTCGGCGTACATGGCGTAATCAAATAAAAACAGCACCGATGCGGTAATTGTCACCCAGGTGGGCATAGCAGACCAGCCGAAACGGTAGTCCAAACCTGCCACCACAAAACCGGCAATGAACATCAGGCCGGACAGTGCGACTACGCCTTTCTGCGTCCCCTGTTTTTCCTTGGCGTCCAAACGCTTTTTCAGAAAGTCCGGGGCTTTGAAGAACATCACAAGACCGGCGATCAGCATAGGGACAAACAGCAATCCCATCAAAAGCCAGCCGTATGTATACCTAAGCGTGCCGGCCGGCAGAAAAATCAACAGACCCACCAACAACAGACCGCAGACAAATTTTGTCAGGGCTTCTATCAGCAGTTTCATTGTTCTTCCTCCAGGGTTTCCAGGTAGTAACTGACCGGGCGGAAGCCGTCATTACAACTGAGCATAGCGGAATAGGGATTCTTCATCCAGCCGTCATAGAAATTGCCGCCGCCTTCTGCCAAAGTTTTCACAAAGGGCGCTAATCCCTCCCAGGCCGCGTTGCAGAAATCTTCCGGCTTTTGGGCATTTTCCGACACCCAGGTGTCACCGATATTTACTTCACAGGCGTGTTCGATGGGATTTTCATATTGCTCCATCAAGTCTGGATAAGTGGTTCTCCGGACGGCGGTGATTTTCACTTTCTTCATAGGGTATATTCTCCGTCGATCAAAATATAGGGTAAATCATTGGCCTTGCATTGGGCAAGGTTGTAAGCATTTTCGGCGATCAGTTCCTCTTTGGACACCTCGTCGCACAGCCGCTTTTCTATCACATTGGCATAGTTTACGATGTTTTCGAAATGATTTTCGATATATTGCCCGGACATCACAAGGCAGGTATATTGGATGTTTTCCAGATAGGCCGGTGCAAAATCCTTTTGCCAATCAAAGGGGATGTAGCAACCCTCCACGATCAGGTTCTGCTTATTTTCGATGGCGGTTTTGATCATCTCCCGGACGATGGGCCAAAGGTAATCTGTCAGCTTGTCATCGTCCATAGGGGTCAACTCTGTCTGGCCGCTGCGGATCAGGCCCATTTTCAGGTGGTCAATGGACAGGCAGGGGTATTTATATTTTTCCAGAAGCTTCTGTGCATAGGCCGTTTTGCCCGTGTGGGTCGCGCCGGCGATCAAATGAATCATTTCTCTCACCTCGTTTCCATTATAGCACGGTAAATTAGCTCTTGCAACTATCGTATATTTACTTGTATAATAGCCGTAATGAATCCTTTGAGAGGTATGTTATGCAGTATTATTTCGCTCCGTTGGAGGGGCTGACCGACAGCATTTACCGGCGGCTGCACCACAAGTTTTTCCCCGGTGTTGACCGCTACTACACGCCCTTTTTCTCCCCTACCGTCCACAGGGCGTTGACGCCTCGGGAGGCACGGGAATTGCCCCCTGCCGATTCCGTAGGCTTTGCCGCCGTTCCCCAGCTGCTCACGAAAGTGCCTGAGGATTTTCTTTGGATGACAAGCGTGTGCAAAGATTTGGGCTACACGGAAGTGAACTTGAATGTGGGCTGCCCCTCCGGCACGGTGACCGCCAAGGGAAAAGGCGCAGGAATGTTGCGGAATTTGGTGGAGCTGGACGGATTCTTGGATCGGATCTTTGCAGAAAGCTGCCTGCCGATCTCTGTGAAGACACGGATCGGTTTCCAAAGTCCTGCGGAATTTGCAGAGATTTTGTCGGTCTATAACCGCTACCCCATTTGCCAGCTGACCGTCCACCCACGGGTGCGCGCCGACTTTTACAACGGGCCTGTGGATATAGCAGCTTTTGACCTTGCGCTGCAGGAAAGCAAAGCGCCCCTTTGCTACAACGGCAGCCTTTGCACCAAGGAGGAACTGGCTGCATTTAAAGAGGCTTATCCGCAGGTGGAGGCCATTATGGTGGGTCGCGGTCTGATCGCAGACCCGGGTCTTTTCACCCCCGGCGGCACCACAGCCGGCGCATTGGAAGCGTTCCACGATGCCCTTTTGGACGAATACATCGCAGCCTTTGGCGGCAGCCGCAACGCTATGTTCCGTATGAAGGAGAACTGGCGGCATTGGCTGTGCAAATTCGAATGCTCGGAAAAGCTGGGCAAGCGGCTGCGAAAGACAACGGATGTTGCCGAATACCGCGCCATCACCCACGAAATTTTCCGCACCCTCCCCCTGCGCGAAAGCATTGTGCGCGATTGGGATTGACGAAAACAAAAGACCCGGTTCAGAACGAACCGGGTCTTTTGTTTTATTCAGCCATATCAGAAATGACGATCTTCTTATAGTTAACCGTCATGGGCGTTTCCTTCTGGAAGTCTTCCAGCATTTTGGTCACTTCTTCTGTCCGGGTCTTGGTGATCGCCGTTTCCGCCTGATATTCCCAAATGGGGAACTTTTCGCTGAAGTACATAATGTGGTAGCCGTGGAAGGTCTTGATCAGGCCGGTGTCGCCGGGCTTTCTTGTCTCATCCAGATACCAAGCTTTGAACTCTTCCACAAAACTGGTTTGTGTAGTCAGCAGCGTGTACAGGCCGCCGTCTTCATAGGAGCCGGGGTCTTGGGACTTCTGATAGGCCAGCTGGGCGAACACGGATTCGGTAGCATCGCCTGCAAGGAAATCGTCCAAAATCTTCTGTGCCTCCACACGGCAGGCTTCCCACTCTGCGTCGGAGTAGGTCACGGTTCCGTCTTCTGCCGTCTTGCCGCCCTTGGGGGGGATCAGAATGTGGCGGACATTGTAGTAATTGCCGTCATCCTTGCCGTAGCCCTTTTCCTGCATAGCGGCCTCGTTGGCGGTGTAGTAGGCCTCTATCTCATCCGGGGAGGGTAAGGAAAGGTCATAGTAATACATCGTGCCCACATAGCCGGCATAGTTATAGTTATCAAATGCAGCAACAGAGCTGCCGGGGAACAGCTGCTCTTTGAAGAACAGGTCCAGATCGGTATAGCCGGCCGCTTCGGCGGAGGTCATGAGCTTCTCCTTCAGAGAGTCCAGGTAACCCTGTTGCTCCTCGTCCAGTTGGAAGTTTGCACGCTTGGCCATTTCCAGCAGGCTTGTATACTTATACCACTCCTGAATGGCGCTTTCCAAGAAGAACTGCTGATAGGTCATACCGGTCTTCTCATCGTAGATCTGCTCGTCCAAAGGCTTTTCAGCATCGAAGCCCATCATACTCAGATAGTAGCTGTACTCGCTGACATAGAAATCCACGCCCTGCCAGTAGTAGATCTGCAGCTCGCTGTTGGTCAGGGTGTAATCGCCCATGGTAGCAACCACATCGTCCTCTTTTTTATCAGCCTTTTCACCGCTCACGGTGTAAGAATCCTTGCGGTAAATATCATTCGCACGGGGACCGATATTGATGCCCATACCCTTCAGCACAAAATAGGCCAGCGCTGCCAGAAGCACCAAGCCGCCGACAATGACCAACGCCAACTGCCAAGGCTTGATTTTTTTCTTAGGGGTTTCCTGCTTGATTTCCTCATCGGATTCTTCGGTATCGAGAACTTCCCCGTTTTCTGTTTCTGCGGCTTCGGCTGCGTTTTCTACGATTTCTTCTTCAGTTTCTACCACTTCCTGCTGCTCGGTTTCATCCTCTTGGACTTTACCGCAAGCGGGGCAGATCTTGGCTTCATCGTCCATTTCTGCCTTGCAGAATTTACATTCCATAATTTTTTCCTCTTTCTCCCATCGCTGGGTAGATTTGCACTTAGTTTACCACGGCAGACAAACAATTGCAAGATTGTTTCTTAATTGTTTACATTCCCGTAAAATCTGGTGGTTCCCCCTTGCAAAAAAAGCAAAAAAATGATATTATAAATTGAATTATTATAAGCAAAAGAAGGAGCCGTTTTAAGATGGCAAAAACCTCTGTGATCACGAAAGAACAACTGGATAATCAGCTGGCTTTCTGCGAAAAAATCAAAGCCTATTGGCACAGCCGCGGCGCGACCCCCTGTGCCTATGTGGAGACCTATGGCTGTCAGCAAAATGAGGCCGATTCCGAACGGATTCGGGGTCTTTTGATCGAAAGCGGCTACGCCATTACAGACACCGCCGAGGGCGCCGATGTGGTGGTTATGAACACCTGCGCCATTCGGGAACACGCAGAACAGCGTGTATTCGGCAATCTGGGCGCTCTTACTCACACCAAGCGCCGCCACAGCGGTCAGAAAATTTTCCTGTGCGGCTGTATGGCCGGACAGGAAAAGGTGGTCACCCGTATTAAAAACAGTTATCCCCATGTGGACGGCGTGTTTTCCACCCACCATCTGTGGCAGTTCCCGGAGATCTTAAGTCGGGTTCTGTTCACCGGCAAGCGCACTTTCTTCACGGAAGACGAAGCCGGTTCTATTGTGGAGGGTCTGCCTCAAAGCCGGGACAGCAAGCTCAAGGCTTGGGTGTCCATTATGTACGGCTGCAACAATTTCTGCACCTACTGCATCGTGCCTTATGTCCGCGGACGGGAACGGAGCAGAAGGAGGGAGGACATTCTTGCCGAGTGCAAAAGCCTTGTGGAAAGCGGTGTAAAGGACATCACCTTGCTGGGTCAGAATGTGAACTCCTACGGCAAGGATTTGGACGAGGGTGTGGATTTTGCAGACCTGCTGGCGAAAATTGCCGAAATTCCCGGGGATTTTCTTATCCGGTTTATGACCAGCCATCCCAGAGATGCGTCACAAAAGCTCTTTGACACGATGGCGCGTTATCCCAAGATCGCCAAGCAGCTGCATCTTCCCTTCCAATCCGGCTCTTCCCGTGTCTTAAAGGCTATGAACCGCCACTATGACAGGGAAAAGTATTTGGAAGCGGTCAATTATGCCAAGTCCGTGATGCCGGAGCTGGTGCTCACCTCCGATGTGATCGTAGGCTTCCCCGGTGAGACGGCGGAGGAATTTGAGGAGACCATTTCTCTTATTGAGAATGTGCGTTACGATTCTCTGTTTACATTCATCTTCTCCCCCAGACCCGGCACACCTGCCGCAGGTATGGAAGATCCCACGCCTAAGGAGGAGAAAAACCGCCGTTTCGACCGGCTTTGCGCTGTACAAAATTCCATTTCCGAGCAGATCCATGCCGATTACATCGGCAAGACCATGCGTTGCCTCGTAGACGGCAAGGACAAGGATCTGCTCACCGCCCGGACAGAAGGCGGACGGCTGGTTCGCCTGCCGGGCAACGAAAGTCTCATTGGTTCTTTCCAAAATATCACCGTCACCGGTTCTACCACATGGAGCCTTACCGGCCAGCTAGCGCTGTCC
>JAZLCU010000087.1:0-18175 GCA_045614325.1 Faecousia sp.
CAGCGACGGAGAAGGGCTGGGACAGGAAACGCTGCACCTTACGGGCGCGGTTAACGGTCAGCTTGTCCTCTTCGCTCAGTTCATCCATACCCATAATGGCGATGATGTCCTGCAGCTCCTATAGCGCTGCAAAATTCTCTGCACGCCACGGGCAACCTCGTAATGCTCGCGGCCCACCACCTCGGGTGTGAGGATTCGGGAGGTAGAATTCAGCGGGTCAACTGCCGGGTAGATACCCAAAGACGCAATGCCGCGATCCAGCGCAGTGGTAGCATCCAAGTGGGCAAAGGTAGTGGCAGGCGCCGGGTCTGTGTAGTCGTCAGCCGGCACATAAACCGCCTGCACGGAGGTAATAGAACCGGTCTTGGTGGAGGTGATACGCTCCTGCAGAGCGCCCATCTCCGTTGCCAGCGTAGGCTGATAGCCAACGGCAGAGGGCATACGGCCCAGCAGCGCGGACACCTCAGAACCGGCCTGGGTAAAGCGGAAAATGTTATCGATGAACAGCAGCACATCCTGCCGCTTCACATCACGGAAATACTCCGCCATCGTAAGTCCCGACAGACCCACACGCATTCTCGCTCCGGGAGGCTCGTTCATCTGACCGAACACCATGCCGGTCTTCTTGATAACGCCGGACTCGGTCATCTCCAAAAACAGGTCGTTACCCTCACGGGTACGCTCGCCAACCCCGGTAAACACGGAATAGCCGTTATGCTCCGTGGCGATATTGTAAATCAGCTCCTGAATCAAAACGGTCTTGCCAACACCTGCGCCACCAAACAGACCGATCTTACCACCCTTTGCATAGGGGCAGATCAGGTCGATGACCTTAATGCCCGTCTCCAAAATCTCGGTGGAGGTCTCCTGCTCCTCATAAGAGGGCGCGCTGCGGTGAATGGGCCATTTTTCGTCGGCTGCGATTGGCTCGCCGCCGTCAATAGGCTGACCCAGCAGGTTAAACACACGACCCAAGCAGGCCTCGCCCACCGGCACCGTAATGGCAGCGCCGGTATTTTCCGCTTCTGCACCACGAGAAAGGCCGTCGGTGGAACTCATCGCGATACAGCGCACCACATTGTCACCCACATGCTGGGCGACCTCTGCAATAATGGTCTGCTCCCCGTTCTTGACGGAAATTGCCTGCAAAAGCTCCGGCAAGGCATCTTCCGGGAAGCGTATATCCAGAACAGGTCCCATAACCTGGACCACTGTTCCTTTTTGATTTGCCATAGGATTCAACTCCTTATCGTTTATTGTGAACCAGCCACAATTTCGGTGATCTCTTGTGTGATCGCTGCCTGACGAGCCCGGTTAAACTGCAGGCTCAGCGCATCGATCATCTCGCCGGCATTTTCGGTGGCCGCTTCCATAGCCGTCCGCCGTGCTGCCTGCTCCGAGGCCCGACTTTCGCACAGCGCGCCGTAAAGCACACCGCCCAAATACTCCGGCACGATGGCATCAAATACCGCCGTGGCATCCGGCTCGTAAACAATTTCCTGCGTCCGGCAGGACTGTTTGCCCTCGCTCTGCTGCAGCGGCAGCAGTTGCAGGCACATGGCCTCCTGAGAAAGCACGGAACGGAACTTGGTGTAAACCACATACACCTCGTCCACTTCACCGGCTTTAAAGGCCTTACACAACTGCTTGGCCACGCTGAAGCAATCGCCCAGCGAGACCGTTTCGGCCTGTGTGTACTGCTCTGTCAGCATATTGATATCGTGGGATCTCAGGTAGTCTGCGCCCTTTTTGCCCATAGGCAAAACCGTTGCGTCCTTCCCCTCGGCCTCCGCCAACAGCAGCTTTTGCACATTGCTGTTGTAGCCGCCGGCCAGTCCCCGGTCACCGGAGATCAGTACGAAAGCGGCCTTGTTGCCGTCTTTTTTCTGTAAATAGGGAGAGGAAACATCATCGCAGGTACCGATAATATCCCACATCGCAGCATAAAGCGTCTCAAAATAGGGTCGGCAGGCCAGCGCCTTAGTCTGGGCCTTGCGCAGCTTTGCGCTTGCCACCATCTCCATGGCCCGGGTAATCTGCCGGGTAGACTCCATGCTGCGGATTCTGGTTTTAATTTCCTTGGTAGAAACCCCTGCCATAGCTCACCCTCCTTTAGGCGACTTCCGCCAGCAGTTGGGTCAGGGCTTCTTTCAGGCTTTCCTCTGTGTCAGCTTCCAGCTTGCCGGTGGTGCGGATTGCCTGCAGCACATCGTCATAACGGGTGCTTAAGAATTCAAACAGCCGCCGCTCAAACTCGGCAATGGCATCTGCCGCCACATTTTCCAGATAGCCGTTTACCACAGCGTACAGAATGCAGACCTGATTTGCCACCTCAACGGGAGCATTGTTCTTCTGCTTCAGCACTGCCACGATCCGCTCACCCAGAGCAAGCCGGGCCTTGGTGTCCGCATCCAGATCGGAGCCAAACTGTGCAAAGCTTTGCAGCTCACGGTACTGGGAGTAGAGCAGCTTCAGGCTGCCGGCCACCTTCTTCATGGCCTTGATCTGGGCCGCGCCGCCAACACGGGACACGGAGATGCCGGGGTTTACCGCAGGCATAATACCGGCATAAAACAGCTCCGACTCCAAGAAGATCTGTCCGTCAGTAATGGAAATGACATTGGTGGGGATATAAGCAGACACACCGCCTGCCTGTGTTTCGATAATAGGAAGTGCGGTCAGGCTGCCGCCGCCATTGGCCTTGGACATATGTGCCGCCCGCTCCAAAAGTCTGGAATGGAGATAGAAAACGTCGCCGGGATAAGCCTCTCGTCCGGGAGGACGGCGGATCAGCAGAGAAATGGCGCGGTAAGCAACCGCGTGCTTACTCAGGTCATCATAAACCACCAGCACATCCTTGCCTTGGTGCATAAAATGCTCGCCGATGGCGCAGCCGGTGTAGGGCGCGATATACTGCATCGGCGCAAGCTCGGAGGCAGTTGCGGAAACCACCACCGTGTAATCCATAGCGCCGCCAAGGGTCAGAGAATTGACGATCTGGGCAACGGTGGATCGCTTCTGACCGATGGCCACATAAATGCACAGCACATCCTTGCCCTTCTGGTTCAGGATGGTGTCGGTGGCAATGGTGGTCTTACCGGTCTGCCGGTCGCCGATGATCAACTCACGCTGACCGCGGCCGATGGGGATCATAGAGTCAATAGCCTTGATACCGGTCTGCAAAGGCACGCTGACCGGCTCTCTTTCGATAATGCCGGGAGCATTGGACTCGATGGGGCGGTAGTTTTCTGCGTCAATGGGGCCCTTGCCGTCGATAGGCTCGCCCAAGGCGTTGACCACACGACCGATCATACCTGCGCCCACAGGCACAGAAACCACCTTGCCGGTGCGCTTGACCGTGTCACCCTCCTTGATGCCGTTGTCACTGCCCAAAACCACGATGGACACGGTGTCCTCTTCCAGGTTCTGCGCCATACCATAAGCACCGTTCGGGAACTCCACCAGCTCGCCTGCCATACATTTTTCCAAGCCGGAAACCTTGGCAATGCCGTCACCGGCCAAAATGACCGTGCCGGTTTCACTGGTCTGCAATTTGTTTTCGTAGTTCTTGATCTGACTACGGATAATTTTCGTTATTTCTTCGGGTCTTAATTCCATAGTATTCCTACCCTCTAATCAAAGTACGGTATCGTGAAGTGTCTTGGCCATAGCGTCCAGCCGGCCCTTGACCGTGCCGTCCACCTGCTTGCCGTCGAAATTCAGCCGAATACCGCCCAGCACAGCCGGGTCTACCTTACAAATAAGGTCAATCTTCTTGCCGGTGATTGCCGCAAGCTTTTCTGCAAGGCGCTCTTTCTGGCCATCGGTCAGGGAGATGGCCGCCACAGCGGAAACCTCCAAAATGCCCTTGTCCTCGTTGTACTGCTCACGGTATGCCCGGTAACAAGCGGAAAAGTGGCGAATATACCCCTTTTCTGTGAGTAATTTCAGGAAATTCAGCACATAGATATGCACTTTTCCCCGGAAACTCTCATCTAAGATCTGCGTTCTGTCCTGCTTAGGCACATTGGCAGAGACCAGCAGCTTCAAAAAAGTCGGCTCCTGAGAGAAAGCCTGCTCCAGCGTCTGCAGCTGCTGCAGAATGTCCGCCTCCAGACCTTCTTCCTTTGCCAGAGCATAAAGGCCCTGACCGTAAAGTGTCCCTATCCGGTTCATACACTCTCACCCAACTCTTCCAGGAAGCTGTCCACCAGCTTCTGCTGCTGGGCAGAATCCAGCGTTGCGCCGACCACCTTGCCGGCGATTTCCATAGCAAGAGAAGAAATTTCATCCTTGGCATCGTTGAGTGCCTTTTTCTTCTCCCGGGCAATATCTGCCGAGGCCTTCTGCCGGATGGCATCTGCCTCCTCGTTTGCCTGACGGACGATCTCCTCTTCCCGGTTCTTGCCCCGGGCCATAGCCTCTTTTACCAAGCGATCGCTGGTCTGAGTCGCCACAGACAGCTTGTCCTCATATTCCGCCTGCAGCTGGGCTGCCTGCTTTTGGGACTGGTCTGCCTTCTGGTACATATCGTCGATCTCCTGCTGGCGTTCCTTAATCATCTTCATCACAGGGCCAAACAGGAATTTCTTCGCTACAAAAAAGATCGTCAGGGTGTTGAGCAGAGTGAACAGCGCTGTCCAAGGGTTCACGCCGACAAATGCTTCAAATTGTCCCACTACTGCATACTCCTTTCGTTAAGTTCAAAAAGGAAATTACAGCAGGAACATAATCAGCAGCGCAATAACCAGAGAGTAAATACCGGTGGTCTCTGCGATCGCACAACCCATGATCATGGTAGAACGCAAGGTGCTTGCCATCTCGGGCTGACGGGCCATACCTTCCAGAGCCTTACCGACAGCGTTACCTTCACCGATACCGGGGCCCACAGCGCCGATACCCATACACAGACCTGCACCGATAGCCTTACCGGCGATTGCGATTGCATTTGCTAAATCCATAATAAATCCTCCTAAGATTTTTATTTACTAGTTGATGTTTCTTCCTGCCCGTCTTTTTTCGGCTCGGGCAGAGAGCCGGCAATATAAACCATTGTCAAAAGGCTGAATACATAGGCCTGCACAAATCCGGAAAACAGATCAAAGTAGCAGGACAGTACGCCCGGAATGCCGTAGGTCAGAATGGGAACGCCGGACAGAAGGCCGATGGCCTGCAGCAATCCGAAAATACCCACCAATTCCGTCAAGACACCCAAGGCCAACCAGCGCTTCTTATGTGTCCGCTTCCATAAATAAATCAGTCCGACGCCTGCCAGCATCACCGCAATGGCAACCAGCCAGCCGCTGGTTGCGATCAGGTTCAGCACCGCCACCGAGGCCGCGCTGAGAGAGGCATAGATGATGGTGGTAATAACACCGCCGCCGGCCACATTGCCGAAGTGACGGAACGCCATCGAAAGCGGCTGGGCGATCTCCGACACCACATTCATCGGCGTCATCACCACGATCGGCTCTGTAAAGCCTTTCAGCCAGCCCAAGAAGCCGTTGTGCTTGATATTGTTATACCAGATCACCGCCGTGACCATCAGCGCCCACACCAGCACACAGCTGATGTCCGCCGTAGCCGACCGCAAAAAGCCGGTCAGACCGATCAGCGTGCCGCAGATGGAACTTAAAAAGATTGTGCCGATAAACGGCATCCAATTTGCATTGTGCTCACCCATCGTCTCCACGACCATCTTGTGGAGCATCATCACGCCCTTTTCCACAAGGACCTGCTTGCCGTCGGGCCGTTTTTTCAGGTTCTTTCCGAAATAAACGCAGGCCCAGCACAGCAGCACCGTCACCAGAAAAAAGGAGACCGTGGTCTGGCTGATGGGAATTCCGCCAAAGATGGGGATCTCAAAATACACAAATGCGCCGGTTACATTTAATTCCATCCGTCACGCTCCTTTCTTTCCGAAAAAGCCAAGGATCATAATCACAGGCCGGACAAACAGCAGCGGCAGCAGCAGCGCCAGCACATCGAAATAACCGCTGGCCGCGCAGGCGATCAGCACACCTGCCAGCACCAAAATGCGAATGGTATAGGCGCTTTTCATCAGCTTCTGTCCGCTCTCCACATCCTGCGCCTCCGCCTTGTCCGCCGCAAGTGTTGCGACCACTGCCATAGAGAAGAAGTTTGCCACGGCCAAAACCGCGCCGATCAAGCCTCCCAGCACCACAGGCAAAGCAAAGCGGTGCAGCAGGGCATAAACGCCGTACATAATTCCAAGGCAGACCGCCTCGCCAATGGCGACTTGCAAGGTCTGCGTCAAAGCAATTTTTCTGGATTCTGTCATCTCGTTTTTTGCTCCGTTCAATCGTGATCGTTAAAACCCACAGGGGGGTCTTTTTCTTTTTCCTTCGTCATCTGCTCCATAGCCTTCAGGCTCATCCGCAGGCCGTCGATAGCGCCGACCACGCCCATCACAACACCCACGACGATCACCCAATCGCCCCAGTCAAAGCTGTTGCGTAGCCACACAGCCAGCCATATAAATCCGATCAGCGGCACGGCCGTGCTGAATCCCAACTGGGTTATCCAGATCAGCAACTTCGCACTCTTCACCTGTGCCACTCCTTCCCAATATTTCCATAATATCGCATAGTAGTATTATACCAACACCCTGTAAAATATACAACAACAAATTTCAAAAAGAATCGCCAAAACCTCTTCCAAATACGCTATGAATATTGTAAAATAGTGTCATCAAGAAAGTCAGGAGAATGCCCATTGAATCAGCAGGAACTGGAAATTTTACAAGGAACAATTGGGGCCGTTGTTTTTCAGAATTACGACAACGGCTATGCCGTTTTGCGCCTGCGGCTATCTGATTCCCAAACAGTCACCGTGGTGGGCACCATTCCTCTGCCTGTAGTGGGCGAGCGACTGATGGTCACCGGCAAATGGAGCAACCATTCCAGCTACGGCCGCCAGTTCGAGGCGGAGTTTTTAGAGCGCCTGATGCCCCAGACCGCAATGGAGATCCTGACCTACCTCTCCGGCCGGGCCATCAAGGGCATCGGCCCGAAGATCGCCACCCGCATCGTGGACAAATTCGGCGACCAGACCCTGCTCATTATGGAACGGGAGCCGGAGCGGCTGGCCGAGGTTGCCGGTATTTCCGATAAAAAAGCCCACGAGATCGGCGAAGAATTCCGCCTGCAGGTAGGTATGCGCCACCTGATGGAATTCTTCACCTTCCACCAGCTGCCTGCGGAGTTGGCGGTAAAGACCTATCGCTTCTACGGCGAGGCCGCCATCGACCTATTGTACGACGACCCCTACCTGCTGATGGACGAGGAGCTGGACGCTCCCTTCGGCGCGGTGGATCGGTTTGCCATTGGTTTGGGCATCGCCGGCGATGACCCCCGTCGCATAAACGCAGGCATCCTCTTCGAGCTGCATTACAACGAGACCGCAGGCCACAGCTTCCTGCCGGAAGAAAAGCTCGTTGACGCTACATCCCAGCTGCTGAATGTGGACACCGCCACCGTAGCCGGCTGCGTGCAGAACCTTTTGGATGCCGAGCGCTTGATGCGCGACAGGCTGGCGGACATCGATATTGTGTATCTGCCCTCCTTGTATACTGCGGAGACCTACTGCTCCCGGCGGCTTTTGGGTCACGCCCATAAGACCTTTGCTGCCCCGGCCTTTTTGCCGAAAAAGCTCCGTTTGGCGGCCCAAAGCAGCAATTTGGAATACTCTCCCCAGCAGGAGCTGGCTCTCCAGCAAGCGGCAACCTCCGGCTTGCTTTTGATCACCGGCGGCCCCGGCACCGGCAAAACCACCATTTTGAACGGCATCTTGTCTTTGTACGAGCAAATAGGTCTGCGGTGCGTGCTGTGCGCCCCCACCGGCCGGGCAGCCAAGCGATTATCCGAGGTCACCGGCTGGGAGGCCTCCACCATCCACCGGCTGCTGGGTGCAGGTATCAACCCCCACACCGGCAAGCTGTTCTTTGCCAAGGATGATCAAGACCCCTTAAAGGCCGACGCGGTCATCGTGGATGAAATGTCTATGGTGGATATAGAGCTTTTATATGCGCTTCTGCAGGCCACTCCTGAGTCCGCCCGTCTGATCCTTGTGGGCGACCCGGATCAGCTGCCCCCTGTAGGCCCCGGCTTCCCCTTCCGGGATATGCTCCGCAGCAATGTGCTGCCCAGCGTCCGGCTGACAGAGATCTTCCGTCAGGCCCAGGAGAGCCTGACCGTTATGAATGCCCACCGGGTCAACCGTGGTGAAATGCCCAACCTCCGGGATGTAAAAAGCGACTTTTTCTTCCTGCCCGGTCGGTTTGAGGAGGAGGTCGCCCAGACCATCGTGGGTCTGTGCACCACTCGCCTGCCCCAAAAAATGGGCATCCCTGCCGACCAGATCCAAGTGCTTTGCCCCACCAAAAAAGGCCCGGCCGGCACCGTTGCTTTAAATAAGCTGCTGCAAAACGCCTTGAACCCCCCTGCGCCCACCAAGCAGGAAAAGGCCTTTGGTGACTCCATTTTCCGGGAGGGCGACCGGGTGATGCAGATTCGGAACAACTATGACCTTCTTTGGAAAAAGACCGATGAGAACCTCTTGGGCGCCGGCATTTTCAACGGCGATGTAGGCATCATCCAAACCGTGGATACCGCTACCGAGCAGGTGAGCGTCCTGTTTGATGACCGGATTGCCTCCTATGATTTCACCCAGCTAAACGAACTAGAGCTGGCCTATGCTATGACCGTCCACAAGAGTCAGGGCAGCGAGTATCGGGCTGTGATCCTTGCTCTTTGGAACGCATCGCCCTATCTACTCAGCCGCAGCGTCCTGTACACCGCCATCACCCGGGCGAAAGAGCTGCTGACCATCGCAGGCCGGGAGGATTGCGTAGCCGCTATGACCGAAAACGCCAAGATCGGCCGCCGCTACACCGGCTTAAAGCTTCGTTTGCAACAAAAGGACAAGTAATATGCTCCATAGAATTTTTGCTCTTTTGTTTCCTCCCCGTTGCGTGCTGTGCCATAAGTTTCTGCAAAAAGACGAGCAGGATCTCTGCCGCCATTGCCGGGAAAACGCGCCAAATTGTGAAAAAACGAATTTTCCGTTTTCTTTTCTTGCAGGATGGACCGCAGTATGGTATTATAAGGATACCGTTCGGGAAAGTTTGCTGCGCTACAAATTTGCCGGCCGCCGCAGCTACGGTTCTGCATACGGCCGTGCCCTTGCAATGAAGCTGCAAACAGCAGGCTTTTCTGACTTCGATATCCTCACTTGGGTCCCCGTTTCCTCCCTGCGCCGGCTGCGTCGCGGCTACGATCAGGTAGCTGTGCTGGTGGACGCGGTGGGAAAAGAACTGGGCATCACGCCCTGCAAGACCCTTGTAAAATTCCGCAATACACCGCCCCAATCCGGCATCAAAAATGTCTATCGGCGGCGAGCCAATGTGCTGGGCGCATACAAACCCGTAAACCCCGAAAATATCCGCGGCAAGCGGATCTTGCTGCTGGACGACATCATCACCACCGGCGCAACCGCCAGTGAATGTGCCCGTGTCCTGCTCACCGCAGGCGCCAAGGAGGTCTACTGCGCCGCGATCGCCGTTTCCGAATTTCATACCAAGTAATGTAGGTGAATATTATGCAATTTTTCTCCCACGACCTGGGTGTTGACCTGGGTACCTCCAACATACTGATCTACAAAAACGACGAAGGCATCGTCACCCGTGAGCCTTCTGTGGTCGCCGTGGATAAGAACACCGGCAAGATCCTGCAGGTGGGCGCGGCCGCCCGGAATATGCTGGGCCGTACCCCCGGCAATGTGGTGGCTATGCACCCGTTGAAGGACGGCGTTGTTTCTGACCACGAAATGACCGTGAAGATGTTGCAGCATCTGTTCCGCGTAACAGACAATGCTCGTCTGTTCACCCCCAAGCCCAGAGTGATCATCAGCGTTCCCAGCGGCATCACCGAGATTGAGGAGCGTTCCGTCATCAACGCGGCTCTGGAAGCCGGCGCGCGCCGTGTGTACCTGATCGAGGAGCCTTTGGCTGCTGCCTTGGGTGCCGGTCTGGACATCAGCCAGCCCACCGGCCATATGGTCATCAACATCGGCGGCGGCACCACCAATATCGCTGTTTTGTCTATGAACGGCGTTGCGAGCGCCTCCTCTTTGAAGCTGGCCGGCAACCATTTTGACGAAGCCATCGCCCGTTATATCCGTCGCAGACACCATGTGATCATCGGCCAATCCACCGCTGAGGACATTAAGATTCAGGTGGGTGCTGTGTGCCGCAGAGACGATGCCGGCATCACCGTAAAGGGCCGTGACGCCAGAACCGGCTTGCCGCGGGAGATTACCATCACCGCCGCTGAGCTTCTGGAATACGAAGTCCTTCTGCGTCCGGCAAAGCAGATCGCCGACGAGGTGGTTTCCGTGCTGGAGGACACCTCCGCAGAGCTGGTGGGCGACCTTGCCGAGACCGGCATCGTACTGACCGGCGGCGGCTGCCAGCTGTATGGTATGGACCTGCTCATTCAGGAGCGTACCGGCATCCCCTGCACCATTGCCGACGATCCTGCCTCCTGCGTAGCCTACGGCTGCGGCAAGAGCTTAGCGTGGATCACCCGTATGACAGAAGGCCCCATCAATTTGGCTCGCAAGCGCCTGATGCGCGGCTGATAAACAAAAAACAACCCCCTCGTATCAAACGAGGGGGTTTTCTTTGTTCAATTACCGCACATACTCAATGACAACGCGGCGGTTGGGCTCGGTGCCGATGGAATAGGTGGTGATGCGGTCAGTATCCTGCAGGCTTGCGTGGATCACATGACGCTCATAGGCAGTCATCGGCTCCAGAGTGGTGCGACGGCGAGCCTTCAGAACCTGCTGCGCCTTCTTCTGGGCGTAACGGCGCAGGGAGTCCTCACGCTTTACGCGGTAGCCCTCTGCATCCACATTGATGCGGACATGGCCATCGATACCTCTGTTGATGGTGTAGTTGCTGAGGTGCTGCAGAGCATCCAGCGTATCGCCGCGGCGGCCGATCAGGTAACCCAGATCATCGCCGGTCAACTCCACCATATAGGTGTTGTCCTCTTCCTTCCATGCGTGGGGCACAGCAGGAGAACCCATATGCTCCAGAAGTCCCTTCAGGAACACTTCGATCTTCTCCTCCACAGAGCCGGGCTCTGCAGGTGCGTAGGTCTTAGGCTCAGCCTTAGGAGTGTCTACCTTAGGTGCTTTGGGTGCCTTAGGTGCCTCAGCCTTGGGAGCCTTGGGGGCTTCTGCCTTAGGCGCAGCCTTGGGGGCTTCTTCCTTGGGTGCCTCGACCTTGGGAGCAGGTGCGCTCTTAGGCTTGGAACGGGAAGCAGAAGACAGTGCTACCTTAGGCTGGGGATCGGGAGCTTCGTAGGTGATCTCCACCTTGGCAGGGGTAGCGCCGATGCCAAGGAAGCCGGACTTAGCCTGTGCCAGAACCTGAACAGACACGCTGTCACGGTCAAGGCCCAGTTGATTCAGGGCGTTCTCGATGGCTTCATCGATGGTCTTGCCCGTAGTAACAAGGGTTTTTTCCATTGTATTTATTCCTCCGTATTGTCGGAAGCATACCGGTTGGGGTCATAAGCGCGGCCCTTGCAGTAGGGACGGCTGGGAATGCCGGACATCACATTGGGCTTGTCCTCTTCCTCTACCACGAGACCCTTCTTTGCGGCATACTCCTTGGCAGCAGCAGCCTTTGCGGCTTCCTGCTCCCGTTGTTGCTGCTGTTGCAGTTTCTTTTTACTGGTGTTGGTGGTGATGCCGTCGGGGTTGGCAGCGCGGCGCTCTGCGCGCAGGCGCTCCTTTTCTGCCTCAATAGCATCTTCTTCCATAGCCTTCTGCAGACGAGCCATATCTTCCGCGTCGTAGATCTTCCGATACTTCTTGGTCAGATACACATCCATTGCAGTGGAAACCAAGCCCTGTACAAACCAGTACAAGCTCAGCGCCGCAGGAACGGTGAAGCCGATCCACAAAGACATCAGCGGCATCATATACATCATCATCTTGCCGTTCTGATTGGCCTGAGAATTTTTTGCAGTCTCCTTGTCCTGTACGCCCTTCTCATCGGTGACCAGAGAGTTGTTCATTCTCTGGGAGATGAACATACTCATCACCTGACCGCCTGCAGACAGCACAGGCAGCAGGAATGCGCCGATGTTGCGCCAGTTCCAGACTTCCCACTTGAACACATTGAAGGTGGGAACAACGCCCAGATCAATACCCAAGAAGCTGAAGTTCAAGCCTTCCAAGGTGGCAGGGTTGCCCACGATGCCCTTCAGTTCTTCCACAAACTGGGGGATCGCAGATGCGGCCACCATCTGATCGTAATACTGGTTCTTGCCAAACAGATCGGGTGCTTTCTCCTTGATTACCGCAATGATCTGATTAACAGTCTCTGCGCCCTCGTGAAGCATATAGGTGATAGGCTGACGCACGACAGCGTACAGAGGGATCAGAATCAGCAGCGGGACAAAGCTCCACAGGCAGCCTGCGCCCATGGATACGCCCTCTTCTTTGTAAAGGGCTTGGGTGGCTTCGTTGATCTTCTGCTGGTCACCGGCGTATTTGGTCTGAATAGCCTGAATACGCGGAGTCAGCCGGGACATCTTCATGGTGCTCTTCTTGCCCTTAGCCGTAGCAGGCAGCAGGATGAACTTCAGAGCGATGGCGAAGATGATCAACGCCACACCGTAGTTGGTGGTCAGCTGATACAGCCAGGACAGCAAATAGCCGAAAGGAACCTGAATAATATCAGCCAGTTTGAATGCGAGAATCATCGTTTTTCCTCCTTAAGGGACGGGGTCATAGGAATCCCCTTTGTAAAAGGGATTGCAGCGCAAAATGCGCTTGAAGGCCATAAAGCCTCCTTTGGCTGCCCCGTATTTGCGGATCGCTTCCAATGCATAAGCCGAACAGGTAGGTGTAAATCTGCAGCAGGCAGGACGATAGGGAGAAATGTGGCGCTGGTAGAAGTGAATCAGTTTGATGAGAATGTGTTTCATTGGGGCCTCAAGATCCCGGCTTTTTCAGCCAGAGATAAATAGGCCTGGGTCAGCCGACCGAAATCGGCATCGATGCACCGGCTTCTTGCCACCACGACGATGTCATAGCCGGGCAAAAAACGGTCCTCGTTAAGCCGGTAAATCTCACGCAGACGGCGGCGCACCCGATTGCGGACCACTGCGTGGCCCAGCTTCTTGCTGGCCGTGATCCCCACCCGATTGGTGGCGGTGCGATTGGGCTTGGCATAAAGCACAAGATGCCCGTTTGCGTGTCCCCGTGTGGCGTAAAGACGCCTGAAAATATGATTCAACTTCAGCGCGCAGGAAAATTTCATAGTTTTTCTCCCATCGGAAATCCAACGCCCCACATAAGGCAAAATCAATGAAATGTCTTCACATAATTTGCCCATCACAGGCGCGCTTGAGGAAATAGGGCGCTGATGATTCCGCAATAGATTTTGGTTTAGCCCAAGGTTGGACGCCGAAGTTATACTTTGTGTATTACGAGGCGTTCAAAACGCAGGGATAAGCCAAAAGATATGCGGAAGCGCAGCGAAATATTTCCGAAAGTGCGCCCATATAAAAAGGGGGCGGGGCGAATCGCATTCGCCCCGCTTGGACTCCCATTTTGCTTTTCAGCGGTGGCCTGCTTATGATTAAACTACCAAATTTGGATTAAGCAGACAGGACCTTGCGGCCTTTGGCACGGCGGCGGGCAAGAACCTTGCGGCCGTTGGAAGTAGCCATTCTCTGCCGGAAACCGTGAACCTTAGAACGATGACGGCGGCTGGGCTGGTAGGTACGCTTCATTTGTGGACACCTCCTTGAAATCTCAGATGCTCGACAGCCAAGACAGGCTGCAGCGAAACATAATTACTGACTAGTCCATAGTCACGCTAAAATAGTATAACCGATAAAGCCTCTCAGGTCAACAACTTTTTTACACTCTTGGGATTTTTCAGGCAAAAACTATGTAAAATTATGAAAATTGGGCGTGTTGTCTGCACAACACGCCCTTATTTTCATCAGGTAGTGGTATAACAGCAATCCTCCCGGTCGCAGTTTTTGTCGCAGCCGGTGGGTACAAATTGCCGTTCCGGGAACGGGATTTTGGAAAACAGCTCGCAAGGATCTTCTGCGCAGCCGGGGCTGTCGCAGCACTCCTTGGTGGGAATGCTGTAGTCCAACACAGGCACCACCAACTGGGCGTCCCGTTCCAGCCGAATGATGGAGAACTGCCCCAGCGTTACCAGCAGCCGCCGCTGCTCGCCGCACAGTACCAGTTCCTCGTCAAAGCAGCCGCAAATCCCCTCGGGAATCTGCTGGACGGTCTTCTCCCGGGGACAGTCACAAACATCCACCACCTTGGAACTGAGCACCATGGGGTCAAGCACCTCCACCATTGACACCAATTCGCTAAGTGTCATTAGGCGGCTGCCATTTCTTCAAACTTCTTCAGAACCACACGGACATTGCCGTTTTTGTTGACCGAGATATGGTCAACAATCCGGCGCATATCCATATTGGTAACAGTTTCTAATTTCAAAAATCGAAGGATCTCCTGACGGTAGTGCTGAATGATTTGCTCTGCGTTGCTGATGATCTGCGCTGACTGTGCAAGTTGTTCTAAGTCCAAATCCACAGCCTTCAGTTCTTCCGCAATATCCGCAAGCTTGTCTTTCAACTCTGCCATGCTGATCAAATCGTTGGCATACATTTCTTGATAGCGGTCTTTTTTGCTCAGCAGCTTTTTTCGCTTTGACTCAATTTCCTGCTTGGCCTGTTCCGGGTTCTGTGCTTCCGGAAGTTGTTTGTCCAGGCTTGCCAAGATGCTTGCCACAAAAACATCCTTATCCTCTATCAACGAAGCGAAATATTTGCGCAGCTCCTCTATCAGTTCCGGCTCATCCAGAATCACCCGGTTATCGCACTTCTCTGCGGTGTACTGATCGTTAGTAACGCATCGCCAGTACACCCGGGTGTTTACATATGTATAAGTCTTCCGGGTGAATGACCTGCCGCAATGCTCACACTTGATGAGGGTGGAAAACACGTGCTTGGAACTGTATCTGGCGTCTCTGAAGGGCTCTCCGGAGTCGTACTTAGTGCGCCGGGAATCCATGATCTCCTGCGCCTTTTGGAACACCTCCGGGGTCACAATCGCCCAGGACGGACGCTCGTGATAGAAATGATCCTCTTTGGGAATATTTACTTGCTTACCGGTCAAAAAATCTTCGATCTCATATTTGTGATTGACTAAAATGCCGCAGTATAGTGGGTTCACAAGTACCCGCCGAACGCCCCGTGCATTCCAGTCATTTCCGTATTTGGTTTTGTCATTGTCTCGGTTTAAGGTCATGCTGATGGTTCGGCAGCCTAAGCCCTGTTCGTTATATAGGAAAAATATCTTACGAACGATCCGGGCTTCCTCGGGGTTGATCTCCAATGTAAATTTGTCGATCCGGTCATATCCGAAGACCCGCTGAGGCACACGGCCTTTTTCCGCATTGATCTTTTTACCCCACTTGACGCGCTTGGAAAGATTATTGCTTTCCTCCTGCGCCATAGCAGAAAACAGGGTAAGCACGAACTCGCTGTCTCCCATAGAATCCATATTGGCTGTAAGAAACAAGGTGTTGATACCAATAGATTTCAGCTTACGGATACTCTGCAGGGCATCGACAGTGTTTCTGGCAAAGCGGCTGATATCCTTAACCACCACCATATCGAACAGACCCAGCTCCGCATCCCGTAAAAGCCGTTTGAATTCCTCGCGTTTTTTCAGAGATGTACCGGTGATTCCTTCATCCGCGTATAAGCGGAATAGTTCATGGCCGTTCCGTTTGGCATACTCCACAAAGAATTCCTTCTGGTGGATCAAGCTATCGATCTGCTCGTCCTTGTCCGTCGAGACACGACAATATGCAGCTATTTTCATTTGTTGGTTGCTCCTTTCTGTCAACCAACCCATATCCTGCTCTTATTATATCATAAAAAGCAAGAAAGGGGAACGAAAACATTCCCCTTTCCGGATGTAGGTTGGTCAACTAACAGCTACCCTGCTGTCCCAGTACTGAGAGAGCAGCTTGTCGATCAAAATCTTTTGAAGTTGCTGTTCAAACTCCTTTGGGGTGTTAGGGTTCACAAAGGTAAAGGTTAGTTGCACCTCTTGCTTTGCCATCGCACGGCCCCCCTTCCTTAAAGCAGAGGGAAACCGAACCTCAACAGCCCCTCAGCGGTCCTTTTTGTCGCTTTTTACTTTGTTTTCCTTGCCTTGCGTTAGCAAGGCTGCGTCATTCGCACCAAAAATCGAGCAAAAACTACTCGCTGAGGGGTGCTATGCAGTTTCCAACAATATGCTTTTTTCAAGATAAAGAAAATCACGAAGGGAATACCGTTTGGTATTCTCAAGGGATTTTCTGCGATATTGGGAAAAGCAGACCGTTGGAAACCTATTGACGTTCGGCTTCCCTCTGCTTAAATTCTATTAGGAATGAAGGCTTGTAATGCCTGCGGTATCGTCAAACCAGTATGCCTGGAATACCGTTCCGTCGTGTAAAATGAATCTGCCACGGGCGTCCTTGGGGATTTGCTCCGCTGCAGCAGTGCTATCCAGGATAATTTGTGACAGGATGGTATCCGCGCGACCGCAGATCCGGCAGTTCACATTGTTCTTGATCTGACCGGAAAGAATATTGGCATCCGGGCGCTGAGTGGCAAGAATCAGGTGGATGCCAAAGGCGCGGCCTTGCCGGGCAATCATGGAAAGCTTGCTTTCAATCTTGCCGACGATCTCTTTCTGTTCCTTCGTCAGACCGGTCTTGTCCAACACCTCCGCGATCTCATCACAGGCGAAGATATACCGTGGCAGGTCTTCTCCTGTGGTTTCCTTGTAACGGTCGATGTTGGGCTGCTCGGAGGCTGCCAACAAGGCTTTGCGCTGTTGCAGTTCGTCCACAAGCTCCGTAAGGAGCGCAAGCGTAGATTCTTCTTCAATGCACATCCGACATTGCTTGTGCCAGATAGGCGGGAAATCCACACCACCCTTGAAATCAGCAATCCAGACGACTGCACCTTTCTTTAATGCCTGCATGAGGAGCAGCTTCAGCAGGACACTCTTGCCGCTACCGGTAGAACCGCCGAGCAGGATGTGTGGGACTTTTACAAGATCCACAGTGACAGGCCCGGTAAAACTCTCTCCCAAAGCCAGTATGAAGGGTTTGGGTGAAAGGTACTTATCATTCCAGTCTATCACCTCAGGCAGATCGGTTCTGGCAGGAACAGTGTAGAGAAGAACACGGCTTTTTCCAGACCCATATTTCATCTTGATGATGGTGATGTCCAGAATGGTCTCAATGGCGGCCTGCTTGTCCTCCCAGGTCTTCAGAGGGATTCCTTGGCTACTGAACTCCCAGACCGAAATACGGGGATTCTGTTTATCCTTGTACTTCCGTTTCAGCGCAGGAACCATATCGGTATGGTTTACAAGACCAATACTCCGAAGCTGATCCTGGGCCGCCTTCTTTCCAAGAGGAAACAGAATGAGTATGGTGAGGAATACACCGCCAACCAACAGGTATACAGCAAGGATGTGCTGCATTACCAAACTGGCTATAGGCGAAAGTAGTGCAGTGGTCTCTGCGGTCAAAGCAATCTCGCCTTTCTTACTCCATACCAGAATTGCTCCAAGAATATAGAGTAAAGCAAAAATGAATTTTATAGGCGCGTCGGAGGTAGAGTTCGGTCTGGGTAGATGCTCCCGGAGACTGGAACGGCGTTGCAGCCGTTCCTTTTCAAACCGTCTCATGGGGAACCTCCCGTGGGGGCAGACCCCGGCGGAACTCGGTTACCGAATGAATGCGTCGCAAAAATGCATTCCAGGTTTCAAGTTCCCTCCGCTGAACATCCATATACTGTTGTTCCAGAGGGATGTTGGAGGTGATGTAAACCGTGTCAAAGCAGGCAACGCGGTCACGGTAACGGGCAGGAAGTCTTAGGGGATAAATATCCAGAAAGTTCAGCATCGCTGAAATGGGCACCTGAGAGTGGAACTCCTCAAAGACGATCACAGGCTCTCCGTGGTAGTCGTCAAAGCGAGCACCGGATTGTCCGCTGTAATCGGTGATGCGGTAAACATCCTCCGGAGGGTG